>NZ_JBCLVN010000020.1:0-68889 GCF_039548315.1 Cellulomonas olei | reverse complement strand
CCAGCCCGACCAGCCCACCGAGCCCGACCAGCCCGACCAGCCCGACCAGCCCACCGAGCCCGACGAGCCCACCGAGCCCGACCAGCCGGACCAGCCGGCCGAGCCGGACCAGCCGGCCGAGCCGGACCAGCCGGAACAGCCCACCGACGAGCCGGACGAGCCGGAGGCCCCGGCCGCTGCCGCGTCGGCGACCCCGGGCGCCACGGCACCGACCGCGTCGCCGTCCGGCACCTCGTCGCAGGTGCTCGCGGCGACCGGCGCGGGCGCGACCGGCGTCGCGTTGGCCGCAGCTGGTGCAGCCGCTGCCGGGACCGGCCTGAAGGCGCTCGCCTGGCGCCGCCGGCGACGGCAGCACTAGCCGCTCTCGGTCCCGGGCCGCTCGCGGGGCCCGGGACCTCCCGGCGACGACCGGTCAGGGCGCGATGACGAGCTCCGCGATCAGCCCGCCCTCCAGGGCGAAGCGGTAGCGCAGGTCCACCACGCCGCCGGGGAAGTCGCCCTCCAGGTGGTGCGTGACGACCCAGTGCGTGTCGTCCACGCGCTCCGCGCCGAGGAGCGTGGTCGTGTAGGTGAACTCCGACCCGGCCTCCGTCACGAAGCGGCGGAGGTCGTCGGGGCCCCGGTAGGTGTGGCCGTCGTCGAGGACGACCACGTCGGGGGTGCAGGCGCGGACGGCCGCCTCGGCGTCGCGGGCGGACTGGGCGGCGAGGTAGGCGCGGACGGCGCCGGGCAGGTCGGCGGGCAGGTCGTCGGGGAAGGAGCTGGATGCAGTGGTCATGCCCGCAGCGTGCGGGCCGCCCCTGCGGGAGGGTCAACGGCTGGACCCTCCCCCCGGGGGAGGGTGCACGATGACGGCGTGCTGGCCATCGGGGAGTTCTCGCGCCTGACCCACCTGAGCGTCCGGACGCTGCGCCGCTACCACGAGGCGGGCCTGCTCGAGCCGGCGCACGTGGACCCGGCGACCGGCTACCGGTCCTACGACGCGGACCAGATCGGCGTCGCGCAGGTCGTGCACCGGCTGCGCGAGCTCGACGTCCCGCTGGCGGACGTGCGGCGGATCCTCGGCACCGACGACCCGGACCACCGGGCCGCGCTGGTGTCCGACCACCTGCGCCGGCTCGAGGCCGAGCTGGACCGCACCCGCGCCGCCGTCGCGTCCCTGCGCCGGTTGCTGCGTCCCGACCCGGCGCCGCTCCCGGTCGAGCTGCGCGCGGTCCCGGAGGTCGTGGTCGCCGGCGTCGAGGGGGACGTCGCCGACGACGAGGTGCTCTCCTGGTACTCCGGCGCCATGGCCGAGCTCGACGCCGCGCTCGCCGCCGCCGGGGAGCCCGCGGGCGTGCCGGGCGGCTCGTACGACAACGCCCTGTTCGAGGACGGCCGCGGCCACGTGGTCGTCCACCGGCCCGCCGCGCGTCCGCCGCGGGTCGGCCGGGTGCACCCGGTGACGCTCCCCGCCGTCGAGCTGGCCGTCACGACCCACGCCGGGGAGCACGACGACGTCGACGTCACCTACGGCCAGCTCGGCGCGTGGGTGGTCGCCAACGCGCTCGCCGTGGCCGGGCCCGTGCGGGAGACCTACCTCGTCGGGCCGCGCGACACCCCCGACCCCGCCGCGTGGCGGACCGAGATCGGGTGGCCGGTGTTCCGGCTCGCGACGCCGCGGCCCTGACGGACCGGTGCGGGCCGGGCCGCGCGCGTCAGACCCGGTCCCCCGCGCCGACGGGCGAGTGGTCCGCGTCGCGGGCGGGTGGCCCGTCGGACGCCGCGACGGTCGGCTGCGGCTCCGCCTCCCCGTCGCCCTCCGGCCGGTACCAGTCGGTGAGAGCCGGGTCCTCGGTGTCCAGCCACGCGCCGGCACCCTCGTCCGGGGGTGTGGCGACGACGCCGAGCACGAAGTCGTCACCGTGCTCCTCGATGCCCGCGCGCACGCCTTGGTCGAGCGCCTCGCGCGCGTAGCGCCGTCGCAGCGTCAGCGGGTCGCGCGCCAGGTCCTTCGCCCACGCGACCATCACGAGGATCACGACCAGCGCGAACGGCAGCGCCGAGACGATCATCAGGCTCTGCAACCCGGTCAGCGCCATCTGGCCGCCGCCGACCAGCAGCACGGCGGCGATGGCCGCGAGCGCGACGCCCCACGCGACGGTGGTCCAGCGGCGAGGCTCCGGGTTGCCCTGCTCGGACAGGCTGGCCATGACGATCGACGCCGAGTCGGCGCTGGTGACGAAGAAGATGACGATCGAGATCATCGCCAGCACCGAGGTCACCGCGCCGAACGGCAGCTCGCCGAGCACCGTGAACAGCATGTCCTGGCCCGACTGCGCCTCGCTGATCGCCGACCCGGTCTGCTCCAGCCACATCGTCGTGCCGCCGACCACGGTGAACCACACCAGGCACACCGCGCTCGGCACCACGATCACCGTGGTCACGAACTCCCGCAGCGTCCGGCCGCGGCTGATCTTCGCGATGAACATGCCGACGAACGGCGTCCACGACACCCACCACGCCCAGTAGTAGGTGGTCCACGCGCTCATGAACTCCTGCGCGTCGGGCGACGTCGCCGCGGACTGCCCCATGAGGGTCGGCAGCTCGCCCACGAACGTCATGAGCACGCCGGGCACGAGGTTGAGCAGCAGCACCGTCGGCCCGACCACCAGGATGAACACGCCCAGCAGGCCGGCCAGGCCCATGTTGATGTTCGACAGCGCGCGGATGCCGCGCTTCAGCCCGGACACCGCGGACAGGATGAACGCCACGGCGAGCACCGCGATGATCCCCACGATGACCGCGTTGCCGAGCGGGCCGACCCCACCGACGATCTCGACGCCGCGCCCGATCTGGAGGGCGCCGATGCCGAGCGACACCGCCGTGCCGAACAGCGTCACGACGATCGCGAACACGTCGACGACCTTGCCGAGCACGCCGTGGCTGCGCTGCCCGAAGATCGGCTCCAGCAGCGCGGACATCAGCGGCGTGCGGCCCTTGCGGTACGCGGCGTACGCGACCGCCCCGCCGACCATCGCGTAGTACGCCCACGCGACCGGGCCCCAGTGGAACAGGGTCTGCGCGAGCGCCACGTGCATCGCGCGGTCGCTGCCGGCCTCGGTGCCGGCGAACGCCGGCGGCACGTCGAGGAAGAACGTCATCGGCTCCAGCGGCCCGTAGAACAGCAGGCCGATGCCGATGCCCGCGGAGAACAGCATCGCGACCCACGACACGGTCGAGAACTCCGGCTTCTCGTCGTCCTGCCCGAGCCGCACGGCCCGGTGGCGGCCGAAGCCGAGCCACATCATGAACAGGAACACGACGACCGTGAGGATCCCGAAGAACCATCCGAAGTCCACGGTGACGAACGCGAACCCGGCCGCCGCGAAGTCCGCGAGGCCCGCCGGGGACAGCACTCCCCACGCGATGACGCCCGCGACCACCGCGGCGGCGACGGCGAACACCACCGTGTCGACCCGGAACCTCCGGTGCGTCTGCTCGACGCCGATCCCGGGCAGCAGCGCCGGGTGCGGCCCGTCGACCGTGGCCGGCGACGTCACCTCCCGGATGATGCGGGCCGCGCGGGCGCGCTGCGGGGTGGCCGCGCGGTCGGCCTGATGACCAGGGCCTCCGCCGTCGGGTCCGGTGCGGTGCTGGCGTCCCACAGGGTGCGTCCTTCGTCCGGGGTCAAGAAACGGTCAAGGACCCTAGGGCGCATCGGCGGATCGCGCACGCCGACGGGGGCGGCAACGTCGGCGCGCGACCGCCCCCGTTCCGGGCGTCACGCGGTGAGGTACCGGGAGTAGAACGCGCGCGGGTCCTGCGCGAGCGAGGCCTTCACCATCGCGCTCCAGTCGTCGACGACGACCTCGAACGCACCGGCCTCGACGGCGTCCAGCGTCATCCGGGCGACGTCCGCGGGATCCGTCTTGGGTGCGTCGAGGCCCCGGGCCATGTCGGTGTCCGCGAGGCCGAGGTGCACGGACGTCACCTGCGTCCCCTGCCCCGCGAGCTCCAGGCGCAGGGCGTTGCTCATGTTCCAGTTCGCCGCCTTGGACACCGCGTACGCGCCGGCGCCCGGCGCGGCGAACCACGACAGCGCGGAGGCCACGTTGACGACCGCCCCGCCGCCGTTGTCCGCGAGGACCGGCGCGAAGGCGCGCACCATCGCGAGCGTGCCCCAGAAGTTGACGTCCATCTCCGCCCGGACGCCGTCGAGGTCGCCCAGCAGCTGCGCCCCCGTCGAGATGCCCGCGTTGTTGACGAGCAGGTCGACGTCGCCGGCCAGCTCCGCCGCCGCGGCGACGGCGTCCGGGTCGGTGATGTCGAGGGCGACAGGGCGGGCGCCCGGCAGGTCGAGGGTCTCGGGCCGGCGGGCGGCGGCGTAGACGGTCGCGCCGCGCTCCAGCAGCTTCGCGGCGAGGTGGCGGCCGATGCCGCGGTTGGCTCCGGTGACGAGTGCAGTGGTCATGGCGGCTACGCTAGAACCTCACGTGGACGTCAGGTGCAAGTCCGGGCGTCCGACCACCGGGAGGGTCCGTGCGCATCGGCCAGGTCGCCCAGCAGGCCGGCGTCAGCGTCCGCGCGCTGCGCTACTACGAGGAGCAGGGGCTGCTCGTGGCCGACCGCACCCCGGGCGGCCAGCGCGACTACCCGCCGTCGGCCGTCGACCGGGTGCGCTTCATCCAGAGCCTCTACGCCGCCGGCCTCGCCAGCAGCGCCGTGCTGCGGATCCTGCCCTGCATGGACCACGGCGTGCTCACCGACGCGATGCACGAGCGGCTGCTGGCCGAGCGCGCCCGGGTGCAGGCCCAGCTCGACGAGCTCACGGCCGCGCGGGACCGGCTGGACGAGGTCATCCGGCTCGGCCAGGCGCACCGGCCCGGGCACGGGGACGCCACCGCCGGGCGACGGTCCGCCTGACGGGGGATGTCCGCCTGGCATCGCCGGGGGGCGGACCGCCCCTGGTCAGCGAGCCGTGACCAGCCGGACGACCTCCCGCGCCGAGCGGGCGTCCGCCCAGCGCGGCACCGCCTCGCGGTAGCGGGCGTACGGCTCGCCGAACCGCTCGGCGAGCACCTGCTCCTCCGCCCGGATCTGCCCGACCGTCAGCGCCGCGACGAACCCGGCGACCGGCAGCAGCGCCGCGAACGACCGCCGGGCGGTGGCGTGCGCGACCAGCACGGCCGCCAGCCCCACGTACATCGGGTTGCGGGTGACCCGGTTCGCACCCGCCACCACGAGGGTGCTCGCCTTCGCGGGCGCCACGGGGTCGATCGTCGTCCGCGTCCGGCGGAACCGCAGCAGCGCGTCGCCCGCCAGCGCCAGCCCGGCGGCCGCGACGGGTGCCGCCGCCAGCAGCGACGCCGCGGTCGGCCGGGCGCGGCGCGCGAGCACGACCTGCGCGGCGCCGGCCGCAGCGGCGAGCACCGCCGGCGGCACGGCCGTCGAGCCCCGGCCGCTCACGCGTGCCCCAGCCGCTCGTGCGTGCGGTGCGACGCGGGCTCGATCTGGAACGTCGAGTGCTCCACCGAGATCGGGAAGTGCGTGGACAGGCACTCCTGGAGCTGGTCGAGGATGCGGGCCGTGTGGCCGTCGGAGAAGCACTCGTCGTCCACCGTGACGTGCGCCGTGACCACGGGCAGCCCGGTCGCGACGAGGCTCGCGTGCAGGTCGTGCACCGCCCGCACGTGCTCCACCCCCAGCAGGTGCTCGCGGACCGCGTCGAGGTCGAGCCCCGCCGGCGTGGACTCCAGCAGCACCGCGCCGGTCTCGCGCAGCAGCCGGATCGCCCGCGGCACGATCAGCGCGCCGATCAGCAGACCCGCCACCGCGTCGGCCTGCTGCCAGCCGGTCGTCGCGATCACCACCGCCGCGACGATCACCCCGACCGACCCGAGCGCGTCGTTCAGCACCTCCAGGAACGCCGCGCGCAGGTTGAAGCTCGCCGACCGGCCACCGGCGAGCACCGCCATGGCGATCACGTTCGCCACCAGGCCGATGACGCCGAACACGACCAGCTCCGTCGACGGCACCTCCGGCGGTTCGGCCAGCCGGCGCACGCCCTCGACCAGCACGTAGCCGCCGACGGCCAGCAGCACCGCGGCCTGCGCGAGGGCGCCGAGCACCTCGGCCCGCCGGTACCCCCACGTCCACCGCGACGTCGCCGGCTTCAGCGACAGGTGCGCGGCGACCAGCGCCATCGCCAGCCCCGCGGCGTCCGTCAGCATGTGCGCGGTGTCGACCAGCAGTGCCAGGCTGCCCGTGACCAGCGCCCCGACGGCCTGCGCGACCAGCACCGTCGTGGTCAGCCCGAACGCGATCGCGAGCCGGCGCCGGTGGTCCGCCGGCTGCCCCGCTCCGGCGGCGGACGCGTGGCCGTGGTCGTGCCCGTGGCTCACGACAGGTCCTCCGCGAGGTGCGTGCACTCCTCCGGGTGCGGGCCGCCGCGCAGCAGGTCCTCCGCCGCGCCGACCAGCGTCGCGAGCCGCCCGGGGTCGCCGATCGCGTAGATCGACGACCGGCCACGCTGCCGCACGGTCACCAGGCCGCAGTCCCGCAGGCACGCGAGGTGCGCGCTCACCGTGCTCTGCGCGAGGCCGAGGTGGTCGGTCAGCTCGCGGACGGAGTGCTCGCCGGTGAAGAGGTGGCGCAGGAGGGTGAGGCGGGCGGGCTCGCCGAGGGCGCGGAACAGCGCGGCGGTCGGGGCGGTGAGGGCGGCGTCGTCGGCAGGACGGGAGTCGTTCTCATGATCGATACCAGACGCTGTCATCGTCATGTGGCGATGATAGCGCCGGACGGCGCCTCCGTGCGTCGCGGCCCGCACCGACCGCGTAACCTCGTCCTCGGCGCAGGGCGGTCAGGCCTCTCCCCGGAGAAGCCCGACGGAGTCCCTCACCCGGGCCTCTAGCTCAACTGGCAGAGCAGCGGACTTTTAATCCGCGGGTTGTGGGTTCGATCCCCACGGGGCCCACCCGAACCGTGTGTTGTCTCGGTTGATGCTGGACGTTTGGTGTTCGGCTGAGGGTTGACGGGGTTCCGGGTGAGGGTTGACACCGGTTCCGGTTGATCCGTGACGCTCTTCCATGAGGGAGATGAGCGTGGCCGAGCAGCGGTACAAGGCAGTGCTGGCGGTGATCGCGGATCGTCGCACGATCACCGAGGTCGCAGCGTCGTGGGGGATCTCGCGTCAGACGTTGCACGGGTGGCTGGCCCGGTACGAGGCAGGTGGGCTCGAGGCGTTGGCCGACCGGTCGCACCGGCCGGTGTCCTGTCCGCACCCGATGGTCCCGACATCGAGGTCGCGGTGTGGGAAGTACGGCGTGCGCACCCGGGCTGGGGTCGGGTCCGGATCGTGCACGAGCTGGCCCGACGTGACGTCGACCCCGCCCCAGTCACCGGCCACGACCGGCAAGATCGGACGGTTCCACCGGACCCCGCAGGCCCAGTTCGGCACCGGCAGGCAGTTCGTGACCCTCATCCAAGCCCAGGACGCCCCCGACCAGCGCGTCGCCTCTTACAACACCGATCGACCCCACCGCTCCAGGCCGGCGGCGCGGCCCCGCATTCGTCAGCGGTTCGGGCACGTCGGCCGATAGTGGCCCGGCTCGCCGCAAGCGCTGCACCGCCGGACACGAACCGCCCCTCCTGGCCTCGGGGTCGATCCCGCCCCTCTCGCCTCGCGGACCTTAGGCTCCACCACGCGCGTGTAGGCCGTGATCATGCGCTCGGGAAACTCGGTCACGGTCGGGAGTTCTGTGCCTCGCACCTCGCGCGGCACGGCTAGGCGCGGGGCACACAACTGCCCAGGGGCCGTGAGTCTCGACTGCCAGCTCAAAGGTGCACCCGCGGCTCGCAGCATCCCCGGAAGCAAAGCGGCGACGAGCCGCACGTCGCCGAGAGCGGTGTGGGTATCGACCAGCGGCAGACCCGCGGCCCTTGCGATCGTCTCCAACCGGTAGTTGGGCAGGGTCAACACCTGGCGAGCGAGACGCAGCGAGCAGAGCGCCGGGAGCGCGCCCACTGGCACCCCAGCCCGTTGGAACTCCGCTCGGAGGAATCGCTCTTCGAACGCGGCGTTGTGCGCGACAACCACGGCGCCGTCGAGCCTGGAAAGTACCTCCTCCGCCAGATCACCGAACTTCGGTGCGTGAATGACGTCGCTGGCACGTATGCGGTGGATGTGCACTGGGCCAGTGTCGCGGCCGTCGGGGTTCACCAATGTCGAGTACTCATCGAGCACCCTGCCGGCGTGGTCGACCCGGACGATAGCCACTTCTACGACTCGGTCGCCGCGCCGGGGGGACATGCCCGTCGTTTCGACGTCGATGATGGCGAACGGACCGTCGTAGCGGTCCCCGTGGGCCGACGGATAGCAGAGTGTGAGCGGGTCGGCACCCAGACGTACAGGTCGGGGCGTGAAGGGTGTCGGCCACGATCGCGGCTCATCGCTGGGACTCGAGACGTCGTTGGGTCGCGGCAAACGAGGCGCCGCCGGGGTGGGGCGGTGCTGCTGACCATCCCACACCACTTGCTCCGGTGTGCGCCGAGTGGCCCCGGAAGTCGCCATACGAGTCGAGGACGGAGG
The DNA here is from genome assembly GCF_039548315.1 of Cellulomonas olei. Taxonomy (NCBI): domain Bacteria; kingdom Bacillati; phylum Actinomycetota; class Actinomycetes; order Micrococcales; family Cellulomonadaceae; genus Cellulomonas; species Cellulomonas olei. Next base: position 60,320 of record NZ_JBCLVN010000020.1, on the reverse strand, counting down.
GCGCCTCGGTGATGTCGGCATGCCTCGCCTCGGCGGCGCGGGGGCGCGCCTCTGACGGCTCTGCCCGGTCCGCCTCCGTGACGCCGCGACTAGCCACCACGTGATTAGGACGATCACAGCAACGGTGAGCAGCCCTTCCATCGGTCAGCTCTGCGGCTTGGTTCGGCACAGCCCGGCCAGGTCACACGAGTCGCACGTCGTGCACCAGGATCTGTGCCGCGGCAGATCGTTCGTCCGGAGCGCTTCGCCGGCGTCGCGGATGCGGTCCCGCACCCCCACGAGGAGTGGCTCGCGCACCCTCTCTCGGGTGGTGTGCCCGTCCTCGTCGAGGTTGAGCACTTCGATGAGATCGGCGCTCGAGCCGGTCAGCTCCTGGTACCCGACCGCGTAGACGTGGAGCTGGTCGCGGGTGACGTCCTCGGCCTGCGCGCGCTCGGTCGACTTGAAGTCGACGATCGACACCTCGTTGGTCTCGAGTCGCTTCACGAGGTCGATTCGGCCATCGACGGTGATGCCGGGCGCGATGTGCACCTGGATCTGCTTCTCGGAGTGCAGCGTCCGCGCGAGGTCACCTCTGTGTTCGGCCAGGTAGCGGTAGAGCGCTGCGGTAGCAGCCCTGGTCAGCTGTTCACGCAGCGCCGGGTACGCATATGGAGTGTGGAGGTGCCGCGTGACGAGCTCGGGCACCGCTGCTGCGTCCAGGGTCCGGCCTGCCAGCGCGGCCTTGTGCAGTTCGGCGAGAGCGTCGTGGAGGCCCTTGCCGTAGCCGAGGGCTTCGTGGATCGGGGGGTTGAAGCCGTAGAGGAACCGCAACTTGAAGCCGTAAGGGCACTCGAAGAGGTACTTGAGCTCGGAGAACGACAAGGAGACTTGCGGAACCTCGTGCCGCGGGTGCGGTGGGAGCCGCGCCCCGTCCGGCAGGCTGGCGTCGGTGGAGACGTAAGGGCTGGCCGAGATCTCCCCGAAGTACGGCGACGGCTTCTTGAACTTGGAGCTCGCGCTGGGCGAGAACGTGACGTGCAGGTACTTCTGCGCGCGCGTGACGGCGACGTACAGCAGCCTTCGCTCGTCTTCAGGCGTGCCGCGGTATCGGTCGGACGATGCCACAGCCTCGGCGGGCACGACATGGAAGACGTTCACGCCACCGAACCTCTGGGACGGGAACCGATTTGCGCGCATGCAGGGCAGGAACACGGCCGGCCACTGCATGCCCTTGGCTTGGTGCACGGTGGAGATGACCACGGCGTCGGGGGTGGCGTAGCCGACGTCCGCGTCGGCGTCGTCGTAGTAGCTGGGCGCATGGTGGGTCAGCCAACCCACGAACTGCTCGTACTTCTGGCGTGGGGCGCTCTGGAAGTTGATCGCCTCGAAGTCGGAGATCACCTGACTGAACTTGCCGAGCTGGTACAGCACGAGCTCTGCTCGTCCCGGCTCGCCCGGGATGGTGTCCTCGCGAACCTCGAGTGATTCCAGGACGTCGAGGTAGAGGCGCTGGATGTTGTAGACGGACCACGCCTCGCCCTCATCGAAGGCGGCTGCTCCATCGAGGATAGCCATCGCCGGTTCGAGGCTGCGCCCTTCGGCCAAGAGGTTCGCCTTCTCCCACAGCGCGACCAGCCGATCTCGGTCGATCTCACCGACGACATACCGGAAGAGCGCGGTCACTGCCGTGATCTCCGGCGCGTCGAACAGCCTGGTGAGGCCCTTGACGATGAAGGGGATTTCTCGCCGCTGCATCTCGGACACCAGCGGGCCGGCATCGGCCGCAACCGAGCGGTAGAGGACGGCCATGTCCTCCCAGGAGAGACCTCGCGCCTCGTCGTTCGGCCGATCGACGAAGGGCACTCCACGCAGGGCTTGGAGGCGATCGCAGATCCAGGCGGCCTCGGCTTCGGGGGTAGGGAGTGCCTTCGCGACGATGTCGTCCCTCGCCCACCGCTGATGCGAGGCGTGCACCATCGCCTTCGGCAGCCGTACCTCGATCTTGTCCGCGATCCGACGGCCGAGGTCGACGATGCCTTCGCTCGATCGAAAGTTCTCCGCCAGAGTGACGGTCCTGACGCCGGCGTGGCGCTCGGCGAAAGTCAGGATGTTGGTGACCTCGCTGCCGCGCCACTGGTAGATCGTCTGGTCGTCATCGCCAACGACGCACAGGTTCGCGCCATGGCGCACGAGCCCGCGGATCAGCCGCTCCTGCAGGGGGTTCACGTCCTGGTACTCGTCAACCACCACATAGCGCACCTGCTCGCGGACGTAGCGCTGGACAGCAGAGGCCGGGTCGTCGGGCGTTGGCGCCTCTGCCTCGAGCACCCGCACCGCCGTGTGGACCATCGAGGTGTAGTCGAAGTAGGCGTGTTCCTTGAGCAGATCGCGGTAGGAACGAACCGAGTCGAGGACCGCCGATTGCACGAGCGTCAGGTCGACCTCATCCTCGTGGAGCAGACCAACAACCTGGCCGTAGAGCTTGCTGTGCACATAGCGGCGCAGGACGGGGACCTTCTCGAGTGTCGTCGGGCACGACGTGAGCCCGCTGCGGCGACTGTTGCGGTCGATGAAAAGTCGCTGCGTCGTCTCGGTCAGAACCGAGTATTTGAACGTCTCGGGCACATAGGTCTGCAGGAGATTGAGGCAGAACGAGTGCATCGTGCCGATGTACATCTCGGCGAGTCCGACAGCGTCGCCGTGATCCTGTGCCACAAGGGCGAGCACCCGGTCCTTGAGCTCAGCCGCGGCCCGCTCGGTGAAGGTGAAGGCGACCACGTTCGCGGGGGACACGTCCGGCTGACCGAGGATCGACGAGATACGTTGGGAGATGACCTGAGTCTTCCCCGAACCAGCGCACGCGACGATCTGAAGCGGCTCCTGCAGGCACGCGATAGCCGCCTGCTGCGCGGGTGTGTACGACGTCGGCACGAGTCCCCCTCGGTCGGTGCTTGTCCCTAGTGCATCGGACCACTGACCTCCGACGCCACGGACCGAAGACCTACTCCGCCGGTACCTCCCGCACGACGAGCACCTCGTCTCCGTAGTAGTTGATCGCCTTGACCGCGATCTTGCCTGTACTAGGCACGGGGAAGGGGCGAGAGACCGTCCCGTACAGCGACTCCCAGGCGTCGGCGTCGATCTCCGCCTTCATTGCCGTGCGGAGCCGCTTGTAGGGGTCGGCGCCGCCGGAGAAGTAGGCGTGTCGGACGAAGAAGCTCTCCTCGTCGTAGTCCGTGTCGATCATCCAGAGGGCAATGCCGTCGGTGTCGTTGGACCTAACCTGCCCGGTGGTGGGGTCGTAGACGTCGACGCCGCGGATCTCGACCACGACGCCGTCGTCAGTGACGCGGACGTCGATGTCAGGCTCGCCGAACACTGTGAACAGGTTGGCGTTCTTGGCGTTCTTCAGAAGTTCGTCGCCCATGGCGAGGTCGATGTTCATGCGCACCAGGAGCACCGGCAGCCGGCCCAGCCGGTGCTCGGCTGCCACGGAGGCGAAGCCCTCGCGCTGGGTCTCGCCGACAGCGTCGAGAGCGTTCGCCTCGAAGGCGTACCCGAGAACGACGAGCGACTCCACACCTGACATGTCCAGTGCCTCACGGGCGGCGGCCTTGACCATGCGGGCATCGACCGTGCCGTACTCGGGGCCGAGGCAGATCGCGACCGTGCTCGTGACCGGCTCGGCATGGGCCGAGATGGCGCGCGCCGCGTCGATGTCGGCCTGGGTGGCCGTCGTGGCGAGTGCCTGGATAAACCTGCCCGGGTGTGGATCGATCGAGGTGATCACGAGTCGCTCCCGCTTGCGGCCGTTCTGGATGCCGGCGGTGGCGAGGTTGTCCAGGATCGTCTGCTCGTAGCCGGTGTCCGGCTCGGCGTGCCTCGCCGCGGGAGTGCCGGGTTCGGGGAAAGCCGCGTCGAAGGACGCCGACCGGTGTGGGGACAGCGACTCCACCGTGAACCGTCCGGAGACACGGACCCTGTTCTTGTCCTCGTAGGGGCGGTCGACCAGGTGCTCGGTGTCAGCGTGGCGGCGGATCGCCGCATCGATCTCCTCCCGAGACATGCCCTCGACGAGGTCGGGATTGTTCGCGATCGACTTGAGGGTGATGTGGGGGACGCGCTCGTAGACGAACCCCTGGCGCAGGTCGCCCTTGGTGTCGGTGCGAATGGACGACGAGGGCGCGCCGAGGCTTCGCTCCTTGGCCTGGCCCTCTGGGGAGTCAGCGAGCAGGTAGTAGGGGTACTTCGCGGCCATGAGGCGCTGCCGGGCGAGGGCGATCGCGACACGGGAGGTGTCGATAGTGATCCAGCGGCGCCCCCACTGCTCGGCCACGTAGGCGGTGGTGCCGGAGCCGCAGGTCGGGTCGAGGACCAGGTCGCCCGGGTCGGTCGCCATGAGCAGGCAGCGCTCGATGACCTTGGTATTGGTTTGGACGACGTACACCTTGTCGTCTGTGAAGTTGCCGGTGCCCGTGTCCAGCCAGCGGTTGGTGTGGAGCTGGAAGCCGAAATCGTCGGCGTATCTGACGTAGCGGATCGAGGCCTTCGCTGAGGCGATCCGCCGGGCATACTTCAGTCGTTCCATACCCAGCGGATAGGACGCCTTCCAGTGCGAGTTGGTGCCCGGTCGGTAGACACTGCCGTTGTACTCGAAGGGCTGATCTCCATTTGCGGGGTTCTGCGACTGAAGGTTGTCTGGTGTGTATCGCCTAGCCCCCGCTGGCACTGCGACCGTCCCGGCGCGCTCTGCGGCCGTCAGGCTTCGCCGCGAGCCGTCCACGAGCTCGACCCGGTTGTAGGTGGCAAGTTCTGCCTTGTCGACTTCGCGCCAGACTCTGCGGAACTTTACGTTCATCGCAGCCTTTGCATACCAGAGGATATAGTCGCCCGAACGAGGGAGGGTCGCCGCATCGAATCCGGACGTGGTGGTGAACGCAATCTGGCTCACGAAGTTGTCGGGCCCAAACACCTCGTCAAGCAGGTTCCGAACGAGGTGGACGTTCTCATCGCCGATCTGGACGAACACCGAGCCCGATTCTGTCAACAGCTCCCGAGCGACGAGCAGCCGGTCCCGGAGGTAGGTGAGGTAGGAGTGGATCCCGTCTTCCCAGGTGTCGCGGAAGGCTTTGATCTGCTCCGCCTCGCGAGCAAGGTCCGTGAGGCTTCCATCCTTGACGTCGCGCTTGTCCACCCGCGGCTGCCAATTTGACCCGAACTTGATCCCGTACGGCGGGTCGATGTAGATCGCCTGGACCTGGCCGCGAAGATTCTCCCGGTCTGCCAGCGACGCCATGACCGCGAGGGAGTCGCCGAGGATCATGCGGTTGGCCCACTTGGACGAGTGCTGGTAGTACTCGACGGCCTCGAATGGGCCGAGATCATCGAACCCCTCGAACAGGGTGAGCTCAGGCTCGTCCTCGGGCCGGGCAGCAGTCCGGCGGAGGTTCTCCACCAGTGCGCGAGGGTCAATCTTCTCCTGGATGTAGATCGGGGGCGTGGTGACGGCGAGCTCGTCGTCCTGGGCGTCCTTCCCCCGCCACACGAGCTGGGGGTCGAGCGCGGTGTTTCGCGGCCAACGCGTGGTGGTGGGGGCAGCCACGTCGTCGGGCAGGAACGCGTCGGCGTCGGCGGTCGGGATGTTGACGCGCCGGTCGTCGTGCACGTGAGACTCGACGGGGGTGGTGCGGGGCTCGCGCGGCGCGGGCATGCTCAGGCTCCTTCGGCAGACGTCGTGGCGAGCAGGGGCGTGTCGTCCAGCCCCTCGAACAAGTCGATGGCGGTTGGCAGGCCGGTGATCGGGAGGTCTGCGTACAGAGCCCGGATGGCCTCGGTGACGACCTGCTTGAAGAGGTAGGGCTCGTCGACCTCGACGTAGCCCCAGGTTCCGAATCGCCCGTCGGCGTTGACCGCCGCACACCACAGGTGGCGGGCGGCGTCGGCCTTGACCTCGCGAGCCACCTGGTCCTTCATCCCGCCGGACACCTCGATGACGAGGTAGCGCTCAACGTCCTCCGGGTCGCGTCGCTCGAGCCGGACGAGGAAGTCTGGCCGGTAGCGGCGCCCGACACCCTGGTGGGTGTACGGAATGGCGAACTCGAGGTGGTCGTTCTTGACGTACGCGGCGACACCGTCGAGATGCTCGAGGATCTCGGCCACGAGCTGCTCCCACGTGTTGCCGCCGCCGGCGCCATCGAGCACGACGTGAGAGACGTGGGAACGCGGTCCGGTCGGGATCGTCTGCTTCGTCGTCTGGAAGTTGACCTCGTCCGTAGTGCCGGTCGGGGCGTCGGTGCGGATGATCGCCCGAACAACCGGCTCGCGATTGCCGGCTTGGGTAGTGATCGTCCGCTGCACGGCCTCGGCGGCCTGGCTGGCCTGGGTGCCGAGCAGGAGCATGCCGGGGAACGCGGTGCCGACGCACCGCACTTTGGCGTCCAGCCACGCCTCCGTTGCACGCACCAGCTCGGGCACGAGCCAGGGCTTGGGCACCTTCTGCCCGTCGACGAACAACGGCAGCAGATGGTCGACGGCCAGCCGGAAGGCCACTTCCCGGTGGCGTTTCCGCCGCAGGGAGTCCAGGTCATGCTCCTCTGCGGCACCCGCTACTCCCGCGACCTCCGTGCGGGTTGCGATCGCGCCGGGGTCGAGTACGTACTCTCCAACGGCGTCGAGGTCCACGAGCAGCCGCTCGTCCGGTAGTTCGAAGCGGTATCCGTCCACGCGGGGGAACTCAATGCGCGCCGACTCACGACCCTCGACCGCGCGGACCGTGGTGACCGGCGGCCTCGGTGGCGGGTCGTTGGTGGGTCGGTCGGAGGGGATGAAGGAGAACGGAATGCCGTAGACCTCGGCGTACTCCACCGGAAGGTATCCGTCGTCCGCGACGGCGTAGGACCGGCGCCGCAGCCCGCGTCCAACCACCTGCTCGCATAGGAGCTGCGAGCCGAATGCGCGGACGCCGAGGATGTGCGAGACCGTGGTGGCGTCCCAGCCCTCCGAGAGCATCGAGACCGAGACCACACACCGAATGCCCGCGCCGAGCCGTCCCGGCTTGCCGACAGTGTTCAGGACCTCGCGCAGCAGTTGCGCATCGTCGATCTCATCGATGGCACTGCCGGTACGCGCGACGTACTCGCGGCGGAACGCGTCGATCTCGTCCGCCACAACGTCTCGGAAATCCCTGCTCACAGCGTCACCGGATTCGAGCTCGGCGGAGTCGACGAGGATCGTGCGAGGGGACGCGGCACGCCGCCCGTCGGCGTAGTTCGACAGCAGGGGCAGCGTGCCAGGGTGGGTCCGAGCGACCTCGGTGCCGTCATCGGCGGTCAGGGTCGTCTCGAAGCCCGCTATCTGGTCGTACACCCACTTGGAGACAGTGGTGTTCGGGCACACGACGATGAACACGGGCGGCGTGTCCAGCTCATGCGCGGACGACTCCCAGCGGCGGTATGCCCGCTCGTACGAGGAGTACAGCGACTGGAGCGCGCCGGCTAGCACGCCCGGCAGGGGCCGTGAGGTGTCCCAACCGGCCCGTCCGACGCGCTTGGGCAGGTCGTCCTTCACCTCGTCCCACAGCTCGAGGTAGGTCACCGTCTCGCCGGTCGAGTCATCGGCCACCGGGAGGCGGGGAACCTTGACGAGGCCAGCCTCGATCGCGTCGATCAGGGAGAAGTCCGAGACGACCCACGGGAAGATCGTGCGCTGGCCGTACCCGGAGCCGGGCAGGAAGTACGGGGTCGCGGACAGGTCCACGACCCGCTTGATGCCGACCAGTTCGTGGATGCGCTGCAGACCGGTGAACCAGACACCGGCCTCCTTGTTGGCCTCTTTCGCCTCGGCGCGCAGCTCGGACTCAAGCTCCTTGACCTCTGCTTCGGCGTCGCGCGGGGCGTAGCAGTGATGTGCCTCATCGTTGAGGACCATGACCTGCCCTGCTGAGCGGCCGCTCACTCCGCCGAGGTCGCGCAGCACCCGGGCCACCATCTGTGCGTCGGTCTCGAGGAAGTCACGGGTACTGCCGTTCGGGCGCAGGACCCGCTTGGTCTTCGCCGCGACCCCGTCCATGTCCGTGCGGGTCCGCGGCATGAACGCGTGGAAGTTCGTCACCGCCACACGGGCCTGCATGAGGTTCGGCCACAGGTCGGCCGGGACGAGGTCGCGCTCGCGGTAGTAGTTGCCCGGGTCAGACGGGTGGAGGACCCGCAGGCGATCCTTGATCGTGATGCCCGGTGTGACGACCAGGAAGCGCTTCGTGAAGCGGCCGTCGGCGGGGCGCGCAACCTTGTTCAGGGTCTGCCAGGCGACGAGCATCGCCATGACGACAGTCTTGCCGGTGCCGGTCGCCATCTTCAGCGCGATCCGCGGCAGGCCGGCGTTGTACTCCGCGTTCAACTCGTCGATCGCGGTCAGGATGCGGCCGGACTCGAGTCCGCGGGCGGAACGCCCCACCTCGGCGGCGGTCAGGCGTCCCGCGACCTCGGTCAGGTAGACGGCCGTCTCGACGGCTTCTCGCTGGGCGAAGAAGACCTTGTTGTCGCGCTGCGGGTCGGCCCAATGCCGCAAGAGCCGTCCGGTGACCTTGGTGGTACGCGGGTAGCCCTGGCGTCGCCAGAGGTCGACTTCCGCGCGTAGGTCGTTGACCATCTGGTTCACGTCGACGCGCTCACCCGTGGTGGTGACGTCGAGCTCGTCCTGGAAGAGGGACTGCTGCGCGGCCGCACCTCGGCCCCGCTTCTTGGGGGCAGGCACGGGCACCCACGACTCCGACGGGCGACGGCCGAGCGCGATGTCTGCGATCAGGTGGCCACGGCCGTCGTTCATCCAGTGGCGCGTTGGAAGCTCGTAGGGGCCGTTGAGGACAGGGTTGTCGATCACCTCGGAAGCCACGTAGACATCCTGCCTGGTCGCGCTGACGAGGGGAGGTGAACGCGCCGCGGCCGGGAGCGAAATCACTACGCACCCGGCGGCTCGGCGGACCGCTGCACGTCGCTACTCAGGCCCCGAGCCGGTCACCTGCGTCGATCTCGACCCAGTTGGTCCACCCGCGCAACGTCTCGGAGGTGATGACGACCTGTTCACCGACCCGCCGGCACGCCGCGGACGGGTCGCCGGGTCCTTCGTCGCATCCAGCACGAGCCGGATCGCCCCGTTCTCCCGGGCGACCGTGTTCGCGGTGCTGCGATAGGCGGGCGGCGACCCCGACGGACATCCGCCCGGCCTCGGTCTCCGCATCGAACGAGGGTCGAGCAGGTGAGCGATCGACGACGCCCCGGAAATCGTGTCGACCGCGGCAGCCTGCGGCGCACGTCGGTGCCTACCCGGTCGAACCCCCGGAAGGCACCCCACACCCCCGCCGTAGGGGTATTTGCCAAAGACGCATACCCGAGGGCACCGTGAGCCCATGTCGGTGTGGGAAGACCTTGACGTGGAAGCGGCGATTCTCGAGGCGCTCGGCGCCGTGCCAATCAACAACCCCGACGGGCACCACTTCGGACGCCCCTTCATGACGGCGTATCAGCTCGCGCTGGCAGTCGACGCGAACCACCCGGAGATCGCACAGACGCTCGGGGTATCCGTGGGCGGTCGTGGAGCCGGAGCGCGGAACAGCCTGGCCCAGTATCTGGCCCGCGAGCTCTCACACCGGATCCATCGGAGCCCCGAGCGCTTTCCCGTCCAGGGCGCGTTCATCTCGAACGTCCATCTCACCGCACTGGTGTACGAGAGCTCGGACGACCAGAGCGTCACGAGCAGCTTGACAGGCACGGGGTACGACCTCTCGATGTTCCGCCTGAGACCCGAGTGACCGTGCGATGTCCCTCCTCGGAGCGGGGGCCGGGACACGCCACCTGACGGAGACGGGCGCATGGTGAGCCCCGTCCCTGAGGCTCGCGGGCAGCGGCGGGTCGGGGCGAGTGACGACGAGGATCCGGTCACTCAACGTCGACGAAGAAGCCGCCCTCACCCCAGCTGGCTTCCAGCTTCCCGTCCGGGGGCACGTCGACCTCGCTGCAGCCCCGGCTGAACATGATCCCGGCCATCTCGGCCGGTTCCAACGAGCAGGAGATGGCGGGGCCAGCGGCACGTCGAGACGGAACCGGCCCGTATCGGTCACCTCGGCGAGCACTCCGGCCAAGTGGGCGAGGGTGGCCTCGTCGATCTCGATCTGCGCATGCGTGAGTTCCGCTGGCTGCTCGCGCACGCCGCTGGAGTTCCAGAGATCCGCTGCACGGTCAGCCCGGACTGCCGGCATCCATCCGCCGCCGATCTCGCTATCACCCCGCCCGGTGTAGTCGATCCCGACGAGCCGGCCTGCCAATCCGTCGCCGCCGGGGGTGGGGAAGCAGCCGGCGGCCACCACGGTGGCCGCGAACGTCGTGCCCAGCAGCAGGAGGGTGGATCACCTCCCGCGCAGAGCCCCTCTCCCGTTCGGAAGACGGCCGGCACGCTGGCGGATCAGGCCGGTGAGCCACTGGCGGCGTCGCCGCGTGGTCGTCCGCCAGCTGGTGTTCGAGCGCTTCCTCGCCCGGATGTTCCACGACCCGTTCGCCGAGCCTGCGATGGACGGCACCGACGGCGACCAGCCGCCCAGCCGGGTGCGTGACCTGGTGGACCTGGAGGCGCTCGCCCGTTCCCAGGACGTCGACGGATCAACAGTCATCTCCGCGGTGGAGGGCGAGTGGACGCCCCGAGGCCCGCCCGGGTCGCCGGTACTCGACGGCTGGGCCGCAGGACGGCGCTGGGTCGCCGCTGACCTCATCTGGCGGTGACCCGCAGGCGCCGCTCCCCCGAAACCCGAGCGCCCGTCCCGGCCCGCCGACGCCCCGCCGCGTCATAGGCTCCCCCGCACAGAGGCGCGCCGCCCCGGCCGCCCACCCCACCGGAGTGCCCGTGACGTTCGCCCGCCTGCTGCGCCGCCGCGCGCGTGCCCAGCTGGGTCTGCTCGCACTGGTGGGTGTGATCGCGGCGCTGGTGAGCGCCACGCTGGTGGCGGTGCTCGGGTACGTCGCGCTGTCGGCGCAGGCGGGGCTGACGACGGCGCTGCGCGACGCGGGGCCGACGGGTGCGGCGATGCAGGTCGCGACGCCGCGGTCCCGGCACGACCCGGCCGCGCAGGTCGCCGCCGGCGAGGAGGTCCTGGCCCGCACGCTGGACGGGATGCCGGTGGTGGTGCAGCGCAGCCACCGGTCGACGGATCTCACGGTCGACGGCGGCGGTGCCGGCGCGGTGGTCGCGGCCGAACCCGGGCTGGCCGCGCAGGTCGACGTCGTCGAGGGCGTGATGCCCCCGGAGGGCGGCCCCTCCGACGGTGAGGCGCCCGTCCCGGCCACGCTGTCCCGCGCCACCGCGACAACGCTCGGCGTCGCGCCCGGCGACCGGCTCACGCTGCGGGGCGCCAGCGAGTCCTCGACCCCGCTCGAGGTGGAGGTCGCGGCCGTGTGGGAGCCGACCGACCCGGGCGACCCGCGCTGGTTCGGCGAGGCCGACGGCGCCGTGTGGGTCGACGAGACCGCCCTCGACGGGGTGCCCGCGACGGTCCGGGTGCGGTGGACCCTCGTGCCGGACGACGGTCTCGCTCCCGGCGGGGTTCCCGGGATGCGCCGCGCGCTCGCGGCGTCGCTGGCGGGGCTGAAGGACGACGACGCGGTCGACGAGCTCGGCGTGCTGGGCACGGACGGCCTGGACACGACGCTGGCTGACGTCGACCGGACGCTGAGCACGGTGCGGGCCCTGTCGCTGCCCGCCACCCTGCTCGCGGCGCTGGTGGGGGCGGTCGTGCTCGGACAGCTCGCCGCTCTGCTGACGGAGGTGCGGCGCGGCGAGCTCGTGCTGCTGCGCTCCCGGGGCGGCTCGCGGGGGCGGGTCGTGGGCGCGGCCGTCGTCGAGGGCGTGGTCGTCGGGGTGGTGGGGGCGGCCGTGGGCGGCGCGCTCGCCGTGGCCGGGCTGCGCGGGCTGGGGGTGGTCCCCTCGGAGCTGGCCGTGGGGGCGCCGGCCGGGGTGGCCGCCGGGGTGGCCCTGGTGCTCGCCGGCGCGACGTGGGTGCGCGTGCGCGGGCCGCTGCGCGAGGAGCGGGCGGACCGGCCGCTGCGCGGGTCGGCCCTGCTCGGTGTCCTGGCGCTGGCCCTCGCGGCGGCCGGCCTCGGGCTGTGGCGGCTGCTGTCGATGGGCACGCCGGTGCGGACCGTCGGGGGCCGCGCGGCGCCGGACCCGCTGGCCAGCGCCGCCCTCGCGCTGTCGCTGCTGGCGATCGCGCTGCTCGCCGCCGCCCTGGTCCCGGCCGTCGCGCGCGCGACCGGACGGTGGGCAGCCCGGCGGGCGGGCCTGGGGGTGCTGGCGGTGCACCAGGTGGCGCGGCGGCCGACCGCGCACGCCGCGACCGCCGCCCTGACCGGGCTCGCGGTCGCCACCGCCGTCGCCGTCTCGGGCTTCCTGGGGTCCTGGGCGCTGCTCCAGGCCGAGCGCGCCGCCGTGGAGACCGGCGCCGACCTGCGCGTGACGCCCGACGACCCCGCCGACGTCCCCGCCGCGCTCGCGGCCGCCACGACGGCCGACCCGGGGGCGACGGTCGTCAGCGCGGCGACCACGCGCGTGACGCTGGGCGCGGTGACCGCGGACCTGGTCGCCGTGCCGCGCGACGCCTGGCCGCGGCTGCACCGCGCGCCGCAGGACGACGCGCCCGGGACCGCGGACACCGCGACGGACCCCGCAGCGGCCGGGGACACCGGGCTCCCCCTTCCCCCGGGCGCCACGACGCTGACGGCCACCGTGACCGTCACGGACACCTCCGCGACCGGCCAGCGGCTGGGCCGCCCGGACGTCGCCGCGTGGGTCCGCACCGCGCCGGGCACGCTCGTGCCGGTCGACCTCACGCTCCAGCCCGGCCCCACCGACCCGACCGACCCCACCGACCCGACCGACCCCGCCGGCCCCACCGACCCGGCCGCCCCCGGCCACGCGGACGCGACGACGTGGTCCGCCCCCCTGCCCGACGGCGCCACGGCGCTCGCCGCGGTCGACGTCCACGTCACCGCCACCGACGACCACCGCGTGGAGGTGACCGGCCTGACCACCGACGCCGGCCCGCTGGGCGCGGCCACCTGGCGCAGCCTGCTCGTGGGCCGTGAGGCGAACCCGCTCCCCGCGGGCCCCGACGACACGGGCGCCGTCGCGCACGTCCCCGCCGGGGACGTGGCCCCCGGCACGACGGTCCGGCTCGCCGCCGTGCCCGGCGGGCCGCTGCCGGTGGTCGCCGGCGAGGAGCTGGCGGCGGCGCTGTCCTTGTCGGTCGGCGACACGACGACGCTCGTCGTGCCGGGCCACCGCGTCGAGGTCGAGGTCGCCGAGGTGGTCGCGGCGGTGCCCGGCTCCGCGGACCCGGTCGCGCTGCTGGCCGACCTCGACGCCTGGTCGGGCGCCCAGCTCTGGACGGGGTCGACGGTCGACGCTCCGGGCGAGGTCTGGGCGTGGCCCGCCGACGGCCCGTCGGACACGGCGCTGCCCGCGGCGCTGGAGCGGGCCGGCGTCGCCGCGGAGGTGGTGCGCGCCGAGCCGCGGGCCACGGAGCTGCTCGAGCCGGCGCTCGCGGCGTTCCGGCTCGCCACGTGGGCGACCGTGGCCCTCGCCGCCGGCGGCGTGCTCGCGGCCGCCCGTGCGTCGGCCCGGGCGCGCCGCCCGGAGATCGGCGCGCTGCGCGGCGTCGGCGTGCCGGGCCGCGCGCAGGCCGCGCTGCGGGTCGCCGAGCAGGTGCGGGTGCTGGTGCCTGCCGCGCTCGCCGGGGCTGTCGGTGGCGCGGGGCTCGCCCTGCTCGTCGCGCAGCCTCTCGTCGACGCCCTGGACGGCGGCACGCTCCCGCTGCCCGTCGAGCCGGGCCTGGACGCCGTGGCGCTCGCGACCTGGCTCGGCGCGACGGCGCTTGCCGTGGTGCTGGTGGTGGCGACGACCGCCCGCGACACCGCCCGGCGTGCGCGCACCGCGTCGCCGCGGGCGGAGGTGGCCTCGTGATCCGGGTGCTGCGCCGCCAGCTCGCGGGTGGCGCGTGGTCGCTGGTCGTGCTCGCGCTGGTGGCCGCCGGGCTCGTCGCACTGACCGTCGGCTGGCCGCGGGCCCTGGACCGGCTGCTGCGCGACGACCTCGCGGCCCGCGCGCAGGCGCTGCCCACCACGCAGCGCGACCTGGTGCCGACCGTCCCGGGCGAGGCGACGGCCGTGCCCCCGCCCACCGGCGAGGAGGCCCTCGCGGTCCTGGCGGACGTCGAGCAGCAGGCCGCCGCGAAGGTCGCGGACGTGGGCCCGGCCCTGGCCGCGGTGCTGCGGGAGCCGGAGCTCGAGCTCACCCGGTCGCCGTTCGTCGTCGACCTGGGGCCGCACTCGAGCGGGATCTCCGCCATGGACCTCGCGCTCTCGCCGGGGACGCGCGACGACGACCTGCGCCTGGTCGAGGGGAGCTGGCCGGGCCCGCCCGCGGTGCAGCCGTGGGTGGACGCCGTCGGCCCGGACGCGCAGGACTGGGTGGACGCGCCGCGCTCGGCGGGCACCGTCCCGCAGCTCGACCTCGACGTCGTGCTCACCCCGGCGACGGCCGAGTGGATGGGGTGGCGGGTCGGCGAGACCCGCACCTCCGTCGACGCGGCCAACGCGCCGTTCCGCGTGCGGCTGACCGGGCTGGTCGAGGCCGTCGACCCGGACGCGGGGACCTGGGACCACCTGCCCGGCGTCCTGGAGCCCGCGGTCGACCGCGACGACGCCCGCGGCTGGACGGTCCACGGCATCGGCTACGTCGACCCGAGCGCCGTCGGCGCCCTCATGTACCCCCGCGGGGTCCGCGTCGACTCCTGGTACCCCGTCGACCCGGCGGCGGTGGCCGAGGTGGACCGGGCCGCGCTCGCCGCCGAGCTGGACGGGGTGCGCGCCGCGCAGGAGCTGCGCACCGGGCTGTCGGGGGTGCTGGCCGCCGCCGACGGCCGTGAGCACACGGCCACGACGCTGCTCGGGACGCTGGTCGCCGGCCTGGTCGGGGTCGCCGCGAGCGTGCTGTGGCTGGTCGCGACGCTCGCGGTGGAGCGTCGGCGCGCCGCCCTGGTCCTGCTGCGGGCCCGGGGCGCGTCCTCGCTCCGGCTCGGCGCTCTGGTGGGTGCCCAGGCGCGCGTCGCGGCCCTGCCCGGTGCCGCGGCGGGGCTCGCGCTGGGCCTCCTGGTGCCCGGCAGGACGGACCCGGCGGATCTCGTGCTGCCGGCGGTGCTGACCGTCGCCGCGGTCGCGCTCATGGTCGGGGCGGCGGCCGCGGTGCACGGCGGCCGGCGCGCGCGGGGCCGGCGCTGGGCCTGGGTGGCCGAGCTGCTCGTGCTCGGCGTGACCGGCGTCGCGCTGGGCGTCACGTCCACCTCCGACCCGCTCGTCGCGGTGCTGCCCGTCCTGGTCGGGCTGTCGGCCGCGCTGCTGGTGCGCCGGGCCTACCGGTGGCCGGCCCGTCTCGCGCTCCGCCTCGTCTCCCGCCGCGGTGACCTCGGCGCGTTCCTCGGGGTGGCGCGCGCCGCCCGGGTGCCCGCGGCCGGCCTGGTCCCGGTGCTCGCCCTGACGCTCGGCGTCGCCACCGCGGGACTCGCGACGACCGCCGTCGCGACCATGACGCAGGCCACGGCGGGCAGCGCGGTGCAGTACGTGGGCGCCGACCTGCGGCTCGACGTCGCGTGGTCCGCCGACGGGCTGGGACTGGGCGAGGAGCGCGTCGAGGCGGCCCGCGACGTGCCCGGGGTCGCGGCGCTCGCCACCGTCGCCGAGGTCGGGACCGTGACCGTGCGGCACGACCGCACGCGCACCACCGTGGACCTGGCCGTGGTCGACGCCGACGCCCTCGCCACCGTGCAGGACGGCCTGCCCGGCGACCGGGTCGACCTGGCCCCCGGCTCGGACCGGCTGCTGGTCTCCCCCGGTGTCCCGGCCGGCGGCGTGTCGCTCGACGCGCCCGCGGGCCGGCTCGACCTCGCGGCGGTGGCGTCCGGGCAGGTCCCCGGCGTGACCTCCGGCACCGGGTGGGCGGTCGTCGACGCCGGGACCTGGGCGGACGCGGGCGGGACACCGACGGCCGACCGGCTGCTGGTGCGCCTCGAACCCGGGGCCGACGCCGACGAGGTCGCCGCGGCCGTCGGGGAGGCGACCGGCGCCCGGCTCACGGCGACCAGCCGCGCCCAGGCGGTCGCCGAGATCGCCGACGGCGTGCTGGTCACCGGCGTGCGCTCCGCGATGCTGCTGGTCGCGGCCGCGAGCCTGGCGCTGGTCGCGCTCGGCCTCGTCCTGCTGCTCGTGGCGGACGCCCCGGCGCGGGGCCGCACGGCCGCGCTGCTCGCGACGCTGGGAGCCCCGGCCCGCGTGCACCGGCGCCTCGTGGTCGCGGAGGTGCTCGGCCCGGTGGTGGTCGCGGGCATCGCCGGGGTCGTCGCCGGCCTGGTGCTGCCGTCGTCGGTGCTGCGCGTGGCGGACCTGCGGCCGTTCACCGGGGCGGTCGAGCGGCCGCCGGTCGCGCTCGACGCGGGCCTCCTGCTCGCGACCGGCGCGGGCCTGGCGGTCGTGGTGGGGATCGGTGTCGTCGTGGCGGCCGCGACCGCGCGGCGGGTGTCACCTGTCGGTGTGCTGCGGGAAGGAGCGGGAGGATGACGACCATGACGGCGCCGGAGATCCTGTGCGAGGACGTGGTGCGGATCTTCACGGCCGAGGGCGTCGAGGTGCAGGCGCTCCAGGGCCTCAACCTGTCCGTCGAGCGCGGTGACCTCGTGGCACTGGTCGGCGCGTCCGGCTCGGGCAAGTCCACCCTGCTGACCATCCTGTCCGGGCTGGACCGGCCCACCGCGGGAAGCGCCGCCGTCGCGGGGCACGACCTGGCCGCGATGTCCGCCCGCGAGCGCCAGGTGTACCGCCGCGACACCGTCGGCTTCGTCTGGCAGCAGACCGCGCGCAACCTGCTGCCGTACCTCACGGCCGCGGAGAACGTCGCCCTGCCGATGGAGCTCGCCCGCCGCCGCGGCTCGCGGGCCGGTCGTCACGCGCGGACCGCCGAGCTGCTGGAGGTGCTCGGGGTCGCGCACGTGGCCGACCACCGCCCCGCGGAGCTGTCCGGCGGCGAGCAGCAGCGGGTCGCGATCGCCACGGCCGTCGCCAACGCCCCGCGGGTGCTGCTCGCGGACGAGCCGACCGGTGAGCTCGACGAGGCGACCAGCGCCGACGTCCTCGAGGCGATCCGGCACGTGACCGCCGAGCTCGACATGACCACGCTGATCGTCACGCACGACCCCGCGGTCGCCTCCCACGTGCGGCGCACCGTCCGCATCCGCGACGGCCGCACCGCGACGGAGACGCTGCGCCGCACGGCCGTCGACGAGCACGGCCGCGAGCACCACCTGCACGAGGAGTTCGCCGTGATCGACAAGGTCGGCCGCCTGCAGCTGCCGCGGGAGTTCGTCGAGGCGCTCGACCTGCGTGAGCGGGTGCGCCTGGGCCTGGAGCCCGACCACGTGCGCGTCTCGCCGCACGACCGCCCGGCCCCGCAGGGCGGCCGCGGGCGCGACGAGGAGGACCGGTGAGCGCCCCCGCCCCCACCGCGCGCGTCGCGGCGGACGAGCTGCACGCCTCCGGGCTGGTGCGGACGTACGGCAGCGGTCCGCGCGCCGTCCACGCCCTGCGCGGCGTGGACCTGGTGGCGCGACCCGGAGAGCTCGTCGTGATCCGCGGCCGGTCCGGATCGGGCAAGACGACCCTGCTGCACGCGCTCGGCGGCCTCGAGCGCCTCGACGCCGGCACGGTGCGCCTGGGGACCACCGAGGTCAGCGCCCTGCCCGAGCGCGAGCTGCTGCGCCTGCGCCGGGAGCGCGCGGCGTTCGTGTTCCAGTCGTTCGGGCTGCTGCCCGTGCTCTCGGCGGCCGAGAACGTCGAGGTCCCCCTGCGCCTGGCGGACGTGCCGGGCCCCGAGCGCGCCGAGCGGGTGGCGGCGGCCCTGGACGCCGTCGGCCTGACGGCGCACGCCCGCCAGCGCCCGGACGAGCTGTCCGGCGGTCAGCAGCAGCGCGTCGCGGTGGCCCGGGCCCTCGTCGCCCGGCCGGCCCTGCTGCTCGCCGACGAGCCCACCGCGCAGCTCGACTCGGAGACGGCGCTGACCGTCATGGACGTGCTGCTCGCGCACGTCCGCGAGCGCCGGACCGTCGCCGTGCTCACCACGCACGACCCCCTGATCGCGGAGCGCGCGGACCGCGTCCTGGAGCTGCGCTCCGGCGTGCTGGCGTGAGCCGCTGGATGCGCCGCGTCACGCGTCCCGTGTCCGCAGCGTCAGGTGCGCCGCGACGGTGGTCCACACCGTGAAGACCGCCATGACGCCGATCCCGACGAGCGGCGTGACCGGCCCGACCCCGTCGAGCGTGTACGACGCCTGACCGGCGGTGGTCGGCCAGTACGTCCCCGCGAGCTCGCCGAGCGCGCCCGGCAGCCCGGGGGCGAGCGCCGGGACGAGCAGCGCGACGGCGACGACGATCGAGAGGGCGCCCGAGGAGCTGCGCGTGATGGTGCCGAACCCGAGTCCGAGCACGGCGGTGAGCACCAGGTAGGCGACGGCGCAGGCGAGCGCCCGCAGCGACGCGGGGTCGGTGAGGTCGGCGGTCGGCAGGCCGGCGGCGGCGAGCGCGCCCTGGCTCGCCCCGACGCTCGCGGCGACCGTGACGACGGCGGTCGCGAGCGCGACCAGCACGGTCACCGCCGCCTTCGACGCGAGCAGCAGCCCGCGCCGCGGGGCGATCGTGAGGCTGGCGGTGATCTGCCCGGTGGCGTACTCGCTGGTCACGGTCTGGGCGCCGAGGGTGGCGACGAGGACCTGCCCGACGAGGATGCCCTTGAGGCTGACGGCGACGGGGTCGAAGTCGGCGGGCAGGTCGGCCTGCCAGTCCGCGAGCAGCCCGCTGATGCCCAGGAGGCTGACGACCATCGTGGTCACGACGGTGGCGGCGGCGAGCACCCAGGTGCTGCGGACGGTGCGGGTCTTGATCCACTCGGAGGCGAGCAGGTTCATGTCAGGCGGCCTCGTTCCCGGGGGCGGTCATGGTGAGGAAGACGTCCTCGAGGGAGTCGCGGACGTCGGTGAGCTCGGACAGCCCGATGCCCGCGGCGGCGGCGACCTGGCCGACGCGGTCGGTGGTCGCGCCGGGGACGTCCAGGCGGTCCGGGACGTCGGGGTTGGCGGCGGCGTCCAGCCCGGCGCGCGCGAGCGCCGTCAGCAGCGCCTCCCGCTGCGGGGTGCGGACGCGGACGCGCTCGGTGGTGTGGTCGGCGATGAACGCCGCGAGCGGCTGGTCCGCGAGCAGGCGTCCGTGGTGGATGACGACGAGGTGGTCCGCGGTCAGCTCCATCTCCCCCATGAGGTGGCTGGAGAACAGGACCGTGCGACCCTCGGCGGCGAGGTCGCGCATGAGGGAGCGCGCCCAGCGGATGCCCTCGGGGTCGAGGCCGTTGAGCGGCTCGTCGAAGATGACGACGCCGGGGTCGCCGATCAGGGCGGCCGCGATGCCGAGGCGCTGCTTCATCCCGAGGGAGAAGCCGCCGGCGGCACGGTGCGCGGCCCCGGTGAGCCCGACGAGCTCCAGCATCTCGGCGACGCGCCGGCGGGGCACGTCGCCGGCGCGGGCGACGGAGGCGAGGTGGTCGGCGGCCGTGCGGCGCGGGTGGACGGCGCGGGCGTCGAGCATGGCGCCGACCACGCGCATCGGGTGGGGCGTCTCCGCCAGCCGGAGCCCGCCGACGGTCGCCGCGCCGCTGGTCGGGCGGTCCAGGCCCAGGAACATGCGGAGCGTCGTGGACTTGCCGGCGCCGTTGGGCCCGAGGAACCCGGTGACGACGCCGGGCCTGACCTCGAAGGACAGCCCGTCGACGGCGGTGACGGACCCGTAGCGCTTGACGAGCGCGTGGGCCTGGAGCAGGGGCGGGGTCGCGGCTGGCATGTCGCCACACTACACCGTGTGGTGTAGCAACTACACGACGCGGTGTAGCATCGCGGGGCAGAGAACGAGGAGGAACGGTGACGGAGCTGCAGGAGCGCAAGCCGCTGCGCGAGGGGCAGGCGCACAAGCGGGCAGCGATCCTCACCGCCGCCCGGACGCTGTTCGTCGAGTCCGGCGTCGAGCGCACGAGCATGGACGCCGTCGCCGCGCGCGCCGGGGTCTCCAAGCGGACGGTCTACGACTACTACGGCGACAAGCACCGGCTGCTGCTCGGCGTCATCGAGGACGCCGGCGAGTCCGCGCTCACGACGCTGCGCGAGCTCGTGGGCCGGCACCTCGCCGACGACGCCGTCACGACGCCCGCCGACCTCGGCGCGGCGACGGAGGCGTTCGCGGTCGCGCTCGGGCGCGTGCTGCTGCGGGCCACCGACTACCTCGCGGCTGCGCGGCTCATCGCCGAGAACGAGCCGCTGCTGCCCGAGCTCGTGGACCACCCGCTCGAGCAGGCGCACGACCAGGTGCTCGCCGAGGCGCTCGGGCGGCTCGCGGGCCGCGGTCTGCTCGACGCGGACGACCCCCTGCTCGCCGCGGCCCACTTCCAGGCGCTGACGATCCTGCGGGTGCTGAACGAGCCCCCGCGCCGGCGCGCGGACGCCGCCCACGTGGAGCGGATCATGACGGACGGGGCGCGCGCGTTCCTGCGGGCGTACGCGGCGCGGGGCGGCTCCTCCCGCTGACCGGCGGGCCGGGCGGTCGTCCGCGGCGCCCCACCCGCGGCGACCGCCCGGCCGGCGACGTCAGGCGCGCGCGAGACCCGCGAGCGACTCCAGCAGCCCCCGGCCGCCCGGCTCCCAGCCGTACCGCTCCCGCGTGAGAGCTGCCGAGGCCGGCTGGTCGATGCCGGCGAGCGACCCGAGGAACCCGAGCTGCTCCGGCTCGACGGGCCGCACCGGGACGTCGAGCGCACGGCCGATCGCGGTGGCGGTGTCGAGCAGGGTGACGCCCTCCTCCCCCACGGCGTGCAGCACGCTGCCGCCGGGCGCGCGCTCCAGGGCGACCACGAAGGCCGCCGCCGCGTCGTCCACGTGCACGGCGGGCCAGCGCGCGGAGCCGTCACCGACGTAGCCGGACACACCGGACCGCCGGGCCATCGCGGCAAGACCGGCGGCGAACCCGCCGTTCCCGTGGTCGTCGTGGACGGTGCGCGGCAGCCCGACCAGCGAGCTGCGCACACCCTGGTCGGCGAGCGCCAGCAGCGCGCGGCCGGTCTCGGCGCGGGCCCCGAGCGAGCCGCCGACGGCCGGGAGGTCCTCCTCGGTGGCGACCCTGCCGGGGATGACGGGTGTGCCCGACGCGCAGACGAACGGGCGCCCGGTGCCGACCAGCGCCGAGGACATGGCCTCGACGGCGGCCCGGTCGGTGGCCGCGGCGCCGTCGAAGTCCGTGAAGTCGTGGACGAAGGCGAGGTGCACCACGCCGTCCGACCCGGCCGCGGCACCCCGCAGGGCGTCGAGGTCGGCGAGGTCGGCGCGCAGCACGTCGACACCGCGCCCCTCGAGCGCGGCGGCCGAGGCGTCGGAGCGGGCGAGGCCGAGCACGTCGTGGCCGGCGGCCTGGAGCAGCGGGACGACGGCAGAGCCGATGTGGCCCGAGCCGCCGGTGACGAAGATCTTCATGGGGTCCTCCTGAGCGGGAGCCGCCGAGTGATGTCAGCGACTGCCGTCACCGTACTCCTCGATGTCAGCGACTGTCATCACGTATGCTGCACCGGTGGGACGCTGGGAGCCGGACGCGCGCGGGAGGCTGTTGCGCGCCGCCCTGGATCTGTTCGACACCCAGGGCTACGAGCAGACGACGACCGCCCAGATCGCGGAGGCCGCCGGGCTCACCGAGCGGACGTTCTTCCGGCACTTCACCGACAAGCGCGAGGTGCTGTTCGCCGGCGGCCCGGCGTACGAGGAGCTGCTCACGGCCGCCGTCGCCGGGGCGCCACCCGGCGCGACGCCGTGGGACGCCGCCACCGCGGCCGCCCACGCCGCCGCCGCCCGGATCCAGGAGCACCCCGACGGCGTCGTCCGGCGGCAGCGCGTGATCGCGTCCCACCCGGAGCTCCAGGAGCGGGACCTCGCCAAGAACGCCGGGCTCGCCGCCGCGGTCGTCCGGGCGCTCCGCGAGCGCGGGACGCCCGACGCGACCGCCGAGCTCGCCGCCGCGCTGGCGCTCACCGGGCTCACGGTCGCGCTGCGCGAGTGGGCGCAGGCCGGGGCCCGGGGCACGCTCACGAGCGTGCTGACGCGGACGCTGGCAGGCGCCGAGGCGATCTCCCGGCCCGCCTGACCGCCGGCCGCGCGCCTCCCCTCAGGCGCCGGCCGCGCGCAACCCTCCCAGCGGGCGGTCGGTCACCGGCTCCGCGGGACCCGACGCGCTGCGCGGCGGCGCGCCGAGCCGGGACGCCATGTGCCCGCCCAGGTAGCCGGAGGCACCCAGCACCCCGCCCGCCCCGAGCGCGACCGCGACGCCCAGCCCGCGGTGCCCGCGCCGCCGCAGCAGCCACGAGCCGCCGTACAGGCCGAGGGCGACGGTGTTCAGCGCGGCGTGCACGGCCCCCACGCGCTGGGTGCGCCGGCCCGAGACCGCCCAGTCCGCGAGCCCGGTGACCGACGCCGGCACGGCCGACAGGATCCCGAGACCCAGCAGCGTGTCCGCCGCGCGGTGCGAGTCGTCCCCGCCGGCCAGGTCGAGCACGCTCGCGCTGACCCAGAACCCGATCGGCGCGTCCGTCGCGATCGGGTGGGCCGCGTGGCCGAGGGGCTTGCCGTGCAGCAGCCGCGCGACCCCCGGGGCGGCGCGCAGCGCGGACTGCACGGCCGGGCGCACCCGGTCGACCGCGGCGTCCAGGCCGGCGGCACGCTCGAGGCGGCGCACCGCGCGCAGGGCGGGGCTCTCGTCGGAGGACATCGGGGCTCCCGGGTGGTCGGCGGCAGGGTCGTCGCCGTCGAGCATCGCCCGCCGCGGCCACCCCCGCACGGCGAGCGGCGCCCGGCCGGGCCGGGATGCGCCCGGCGGGGCGCCGGGTGATGCTGGCCGGGCTGAACCAGCGTCGAGACCAGGCGCGCCGCCACTGCACGCGGCCCCGACGACGCCGGCCCGGTGTCGAGCCGGGCCGCGCGAAGGAGTCCGCCATGACCGCACCCACCCCTGCCGGCACCGCGGTGACGTCCGAGCGCCAGCCGCACCAGTGGCTCGCCCTCGTGATCGGGATCGTCTACCTGGTCGTGGGCCTCGCCGGGTTCCTCGTCACCGGGTTCGACGGCTTCACCGAGCACGACCACTCGCAGACGCTCGTCGGGTTCGCGATCAACCCGCTGCACAACGTCGTGCACATCGTCATCGGCGTGGCCGGCATCGCCCTGTGGTCCACCGCGTCCCGCGCCCGGACGTACGGCTGGCTGCTGTTCGTCGGCTACGGCGCGACGTTCGTCTACGGGCTGGTCGTGGCGAACAACCCCGACGCCAACATCCTCAACATCAACGGCGCCGACAACGGGCTGCACGTCGTCTCGGCGCTCGCCGGCCTGGCGATCGCCCTGTGGCCGCGTCGCGACCGCACCGCCCGGTCGGCCCGCGCCTGACCGCGGACCGCACGACCCCCGGGGCCGGCCGGCACCGGACCACGGGGACCGCGCCGGTGTCCGACGCCGCCGGCGCGGTCCTCGCCGTCGCGGTCCGGGCCGTGGGGGTGCTGCGCCGGTCGCCCCGCCCCCTGCACCCGCGGGGCGTGGTGCACCGCGGCGTCCTGCTGCTCGACGACGCGGGCGCGCCGGGCGCCCGGGAGCTCGGTGCGCCGGCCGTGGTCCCGGCGCTCGTGCGGGTGTCCCGCTCGGCCGGCCTGCCGGCACCGCTGCCCGACGTCGGGGGCCTCGCGGTGCGGTGGTGGCGGGACGGCCGCGAGCAGGACCTGCTGCTGTCCTCGACGGGCCTGGGGCGCCTCGGCCGGTTCGCGCTGGTGCCGCGCCTGCGCCCGTCCCGCGGTCCGTTCTCGACGATCATGCCGTTCGTCGACGAGGACGGGCGCGGCGTGGTGCTCGCCGCGGTCCCGGTGCCGGGCGCGCCGCGCGACGGGGTCGACCTGCTGCTGCTGTCCGCGCGGCCGGGCGGGGCCTGGCGACGGTGCGGGCGGCTGACCTGCCCGCCGGCGCCGGACGACGGCGACGACGACGCGCTGCGCATCGACCCGGTGCGCCACGCGCCGATGGCGGTGCCGGGCTGGGCCGCCCGGGTGCGCCGGCGGTCGTACCGGGTCGCGCGGGAGCGGGGCACCGCCGCCCCGCCGCCTCAGCGCGCGGCGTCCCCCGCGCCGTAGCGCAGGCCGTCGACCACGAGGTCCAGCAGGCCCCGCACACGGTCGGCCCACCGGTCGGAGTCGGGGACGTTCCACACGCAGCCCATGGCGAGCATCACCTGCTCGCCGTCGACGTCCCCGCGGACGGAGCCGTCCGCCCGTCCCGCGTCGAGCAGCACGTCGATGGCCGCGATGATGCGGGTCCTGGTCTCGGCGAACAGCGACGAGTCCGACCCGACGGCGGTGCGCAGCGCGGCGCCCATCCCCCGCTTGGCCGCGGCGTAGCGCACGAACCGCGCCATCCACTCCCGCAGGGCGTCGGCGGCGGGGCGGACCTGCCCGAGCAGCGCGGGTGCGGCGTCGCACAGCGCCGTGACCTCCTGGCGGTACGCGGCCTCGACCAGCGCGCCGCGCTCCGGGAAGTGGCGGTACAGGGTGCCGATCCCGACGCCCGCGCGCTGGGCGATCGCCTCGAGCGGCGTGTCCGGGTCCTCCGCGAGGGCCTCGGCCGCCACCGCGAGCAGCCGGGCGCGGTTGCGTGCGGCGTCGGCGCGCAGCGGCTTGGCGGCGGGTGCGGTGGTCACGACGATTCCCCTCTTGCGATCCGGAGGGCCCTCCGGTTAGAGTTCTGGACGAAACGAGAGTCTCCTCCGTTTCGTTCCCAGGGTACGCCGCCCCCGCCGATCCGTCGACGCCGCGCGACCCCCTCCCGGCCCCGCGGCAGCTGCCGCCCCCGGACACCACACGACCGCCCCGCTCGATGGAGGCACCCCATGGCCAGCACCTTCCGCGGACTCACCTTCGACGCCTACGACGCGCACGCCGTCGCCCTGTTCTGGGCCGCCGCGCTCGGCCGGGACGTCGCACCCGGCGCCAGCCCCGAGCGCGCCGAGGTGCTCCCCGACGCCGGCGCCCCCCGGCTCGCCTTCGAGCGCGTGCAGCCCGGCGGCGTCGTCCGCAACACCCTGCACCTCGACCTGGTCACCACCGACCTCGAGCGCGAGTCGGAGCGCCTCGTGCGCCTCGGCGCCCGCCGGGTCGGAGCGGTCGGCGGGACCGCGCGGTGGGTCAGCCTGACGGACCCGGAGGGCAACGCGTTCGACCTCGTGCCGGCCGCCTGACCCCAGGCGCCGGACCCGGCGCGGAGCGCGGACGGGAGGGGCACGGAACCCGGACGGCACCGGCCGGGCACCGGCTCACCCGCCGCTGGGCAGCGCTTCCGGATGCGAGACCGGGCCGGGCGTGCGACGGTCATCCCCGACCGCACCACGTCACCTGGAGGTGTCCGATGGGATTCTTCGCATTCCTGCTGCTCGGCCTGATCGCCGGAGCGATCGCCAAGGCGATCCTCCCGGGCCGCCAGGCCGGAGGGTGGTTCGTGACGCTGCTGCTCGGTGTCGTCGGGGCCCTGCTGGGCGGCTGGCTCGGCAGCGTGCTGTTCGACGCACCGCTCGAGGACTTCTGGTCCCTGCAGACGTGGCTCCTCGCGATCGGCGGCTCGATCGTCGTGCTGTTGATCTACGGCGCCCTGACCGGACGCCGCGGCGCCCGCGTCTGAGCGTCCGCCCCCACGGGGGCACCGACCCGGTCCGGCGGTGGTGGGAGACCACCGTCGGACCGTGCCGGGCCGGGGCCGGACGGTGGGACACCGCACGGCACCACGCCCGGCACGACGAGGGCTCGCACATCCGCACCAGCGGCTGCGCGAGCCCTCGTCGCCGTCACGGGAGGCTCAGGCCTGCGGCGCGAGCGTGAAGCCGGGGCTGCCGGCCGCGGACGGGTCCGCGTCGAGCGTGAGGTCCGCCAGAGCGGTCGCCGTCTCCGGCGGGACGAAGACGGTGGCACCGTCGGACGCGATGACCTCGTCCCCGGGCACGGCCTCCGGGACGAGTGCCAGCTCGAACGAACCGAGCTGCTGCTGCGACTCGGCGATCCGCAGACCACCCGAGTCGGGAAGCCCGGCACGCGTGGTCAGGTCGCGGACGGCGGTGCTGGCGTTGTCGGTCAAGGTGAGCACGGGGGCTCCTCTCGTTGCCGGTGGCGGCCGGGACACCAGGGGCGGACCGGCCATCGGACCCTTCCACCGTCGGCACGATCCCGGGAGGCTGCAACCCGGCGTCCGCTGGGCAAGACCGCGGGTGTCCGCTGCGCGGAGCCCGATGGACAGCACCGCGGTTCGCAGGGACGCTACGCGCCCGCGCACCCGACCCCGCGTGCGCGCCCAAGCCCTGCACGCGCGCCCACAGCCCCGCCTGCCCGCTCACAGCCCCGCCCGCGCGGCCAGTCCGCATGCGCGCTCACCCGACCCGCATCTGCGCCGAGAGTCCAGGACTCGCCCGGATTCCCGGCCGCGCGCCGGCGTGTCCTGGACTCTCGGCGACGGCTCGCGAGGCCGCGGAGGGCGTCAGCGCGGGTCGCGCGGGGCGCTGCGGACCGACCGCCGGGTCGGGGGCTGGGCGACGCCCCCACCGGCCGACCGGTCCTGGTCGGCCGATCCGGGTGCGTCCTCCCCGACGGCCGGCAGCACCATCGTGCCGGGCCCCGCCGGGTCGATGAGCTGGGTCTCGTCCGTCCGCGGCGCGCGGACCTCCGTGCCCGACTCCCGGGCGTCCGCCGGGGCCGCCGCGTCCCTGCCCGCCTCCGAACGGGGGACCGACGCGGGCAGGGGCTCAGGCCGGGCGGAGTCGTCCACGGCCGCGCCGGTCCGCGCGCCCGACCCCGTCGGAGCCTCCGAACGGGCAGGCTCCACGGCCTCCGGGACCGCGCCCGCCGGCGCCTGCGGCGCGCGGTCGTCCGACTCGTCCGCCCCGGCCGGCACGTCCCCGGCCGGCGGAGTCGCGGCGGGCACCGCCGCCGTCCCGGGCGCCGCGACGACGCCCACGGTCCTGCCGCCGGACGTCCGCCCCGCGGGCGCCTCCTCCTGCGCGCGCGCCTCGGCCGCGTGCTCCTCGCGCTCGGCGATGACGTCCTCGCCCGGGCCGGCGAACGACCGCGAGCGCTCCAGCGCCTCGACGCTCCCGGTGAACAGGCGGGCGTCCTGCTGACCGCCCTCGACGGCCGGGGCGACCGGCCGCGGGGGTTCCGGGCGTGCCGACCCGCCGACGGCCGGCTCGGCGCCGCGGGTCGTCTCGATGCGCGTGCGCGGCAGCCCCTGCGGCGCGGACCGCTGCAGGTACGCGACCAGCCCCTCGCGCAGGTAGCAGCGCAGGTCGAACAGCGTCGGCGCGTCGACGGCGCTCGCGAGCGCGCGCAGCCGCACCACCCCGTTGACGGCGTCCGTGACCTGCAGGATGCCGACGCGGTGGTCCCACAGGTCGGTCGCCGCGAGCAGGCGGTTGAGCTCGCCGCGCAGGTCGTCGACGGGGACCTGCCAGTCGACGTCCATCTCGACCGTCCCGAGCAGCTCCGCGGCGCGACGGGTCCAGTTCTGGAACGGGGTCTGCGTGAAGTAGGTCGAGGGCAGGATCAGCCGGCGGTCGTCCCAGACGTGCACGACGACGTAGGTCAGCGTGATCTCCTCGATGCGGCCCCACTCGTCCTCGACGATGACGACGTCGTCCACCCGGATCGCGTCGGTGAACGCGAGCTGCAGGCCGGCGAACACGTTCGCGAGGCTGCTCTGGGCCGCGAGGCCCGCGACGATCGACAGCACACCGGCGGACGCCAGCAGGCTCGCCCCGAACGCGGACACCCCCGGGAACGTCAGAAGCACGGCCGCGGTGGCGACGACGACGAGCACGGCGACCGTGATGCGGCGCAGCACCTGGATCTGCGTGCGGACGCGGCGGGCGTGCCGGTTGTCCTTCACGTCGACCCGGTAGCGGGACAGGGCGGCGTCCTCGACGACGAACGCGAGCGTGCCCACCAGCCAGGTGACGGCGACGATCAGCGCGATGAGCAGGACGTGCCCCGCAGCCCGCATCCAGCCGGAGGACTGCCACGTGTCCGCCGGCACCGAGATGCGCAGGGCGATCCAGACGGCGATCACGACGAGCACGGCCCGCAGGGCGTGCTTCGACCGCCGGGACAGGTCGGCGGCGATGACGGACTTCTTGGCGACCGACCGCACCAGGGCGCCGATGACGACGGCCACCAGCAGGGCGGCGACGACGGCACCGGCGACGGACAGCACCGGGACGAGGACGTCCCGGGCGGTCTCGGCGGTCTCGGACTCGACGGCTGCAGGGATCACGGCGCCCATCCGACCACGCGGCGCCCGGACCCCTCCACCGCAGCGGGCGGCCCTCGCGGACCCTGCGCACGACCTGCACACGCCCGGCGGCCCCGCGGCGGGCGCACCGGTGCGGCCGGCCTGGACGTGCGGACCGCGTCGCCGCACGTCAGCATGGGATCCCCGCCCGGTGGACGCCCCGGAGGCCGCCCGTGCCGACCAGCCGCAACCCGCGCGTGTGCGTGCTCGCACCCACGCCGATCCTCACCGTCACGCTCGAGAACGGCTCGGACGACGTGACGCCGGAGCTCCACGTCCACCCGGGCGGCCAGGGCCTCTGGGTGGCGCGGATGGCGTACTCGCTGGGCGCGGACGTGGTCGTCTGCGGACCCTTCGGCGGGGAGGCCGGCACCGTGCTCGGCCACCTGGCGGAGGTCGAGAACCTGCGGGTGCGGCGCGTGTCGTACGCCGGCGGCAACGGCGCGTACCTGCACGACCGCCGCGGCGGTGAGCGCACCGAGCTGGCGTTCATGCCGCCGGCCCGCCTGGACCGCCACGAGCTCGACGACCTGTACGGCACCGTCCTGGTGGAGGCGCTGGACGCGGACGTGTGCGTCGTCACCGGCGCGTACCCGACGCCGCTGCTGCCGCCGTCGTTCTTCGGCCGCCTGGTCGGGGACCTGCGGGCCGCCGGGGTGCGGACCGTCGCGGACCTGTCCGGCAAGGCCGCCGTCGCCGCCGCGGAGGCCGGTGCCGACGTGCTGAAGATGTCGCACGAGGAGCTCGTGGAGGCGGGGCTGGCCGCGGACGACTCCGTGGCGTCGCTGCGCGCGGGCGCCCGGCGTCTGCTGCGCGACGTGCCGGCGCCCCCGGGCGGGCAGGGCGCGGACGGGGTGCCGGCCGGGCAGGTCGGCGCGATGCTGGTGTCGCGCGCCGCGGAGCCGGCGCTGCTGGTGACGGCGGAGGGCGTCGCGGAGATCGTGCCCCCGTCGGTCACGACCGTGGACCACCGCGGCGCCGGCGACTCGATGACGGCCGGCACGGCCGTCGGGGTCGGGCGCGGGCTGCGGCTCACCGAGGCCGCCCGGCTCGGCGCGGCGGCGGGGGCCCTGAACGTGACGCGGCGCGGGTTGGGGACGGGCCACCGGGAGCAGATCGAGCGGTTCGCGGAGCAGATCACGGTCCGCGAGATCGGCTGAGGAGGGAGCGGCGATGCGGGTGCTGGTGACGAACGACGACGGGATCGAGTCCCCGGGCCTGGCGGTGCTGGCCCGGGTCGCGCTGGACGCCGGGGCGGACGAGGTCGTGGTCGCCGCGCCCGCGCGGGACTCCAGCGGGGCGAGCGCCGCCCTGCTGGGCGCCGAGCGGGACGGCCGCCTGGTGGTGGACCGGCTGGACGCGCCCGGGCTGCCGGGCGGGGTCGCGTCCTTCGCGGTCCGCGCGGCCCCGGGGATGATCGCGTTCGTCGCGGCGCACGGCGGCTTCGGCCCGAAGCCCGACCTGGTGCTGTCCGGCGTCAACCGCGGCGCGAACACCGGGCACGCGGTGCTGCACTCCGGGACGGTGGGGGCGGCCCTGTCCGCCGCGACGCACGGCATCCGCGGGATGGCCGTCTCCCTCGCGGACGCCCGCCCGCAGCACTGGGGCACCGCGGGGATCTACGCCCGCCACGTGCTGGAGTGGATGCAGGACCGCCCGCACCTGCCGGACCGCGTGGTGAACCTCAACGTCCCGGACCGGCCCGCGGGCGAGGTCCGCGGCCTGCGCCGCGCCCCGCTGGCGGCCTTCGGTGCCGTCCAGGCGCGCGTGCACGAGGTGGAGCACGGCAACCTCATGCTGACGTTCTCCGAGCACCAGGCCTCGCGGGAGCAGGACACCGACGCCGGGCTGCTGCTGCGCGGCTGGGCCACCGTGACGCTGCTGCACGCCCCGGCGTTCGACGCGGAGGCGGACCTGCCCGAGTCCCCCGGACCGCTGCCGGGCGACGCCGACGCCGTCAGCCGGTGAGCGCCACCGCGATCAGCAGCATCGTCACGAGGAACCCGACCACCAGGTTGAGCCACAGGAACACCCGCCACCCGGCGTTCGCCCGCTCGCAGTCCTCGTCCCGCACGGACCAGAACCGCGCGGCGTTCACGGCGTAGGGCAGGGGCAGCAGGGCGGCGAGCCAGCCCGGCCACGGCAGCGCGACCAGCACGACCGCCGCCAGGAGGTACGCCGCCGTCGCCCCGACGACCGTCGCGTGCGCCCCGAGCACGGTGGCGACGGACCCGATGCCGCCCTCCCGGTCCGCCCGCACGTCCTGCACCGCGCCGAACGCGTGCGACGCCATGCCCCACAGCACGAACGCGACCAGGACGGGCCACACCGAGCGCGACCCGAGGTCGGCGCCCACCAGCACCAGCGCGTACAGCAGCGGCCCGACGAAGTGCATCGCGGAGGTCGCCGAGTCCAGCACCGGGCGCTCCTTGAACCGCAGCACCGGTGCGGAGTAGGCGACGACCAGGAACACGACCACCAGCAGGGTCACGGCGGCCGCCGCGGACCCGACGGCCAGCAGCCAGACCAGGAACGGCAGCACCGACAGCCCGGACGCCCACAGGATCCGGCGGTGCACGGCCCGGGCCGCCGCCGGGT
Source organism: Cellulomonas olei (assembly GCF_039548315.1). Lineage (NCBI taxonomy): Bacteria > Bacillati > Actinomycetota > Actinomycetes > Micrococcales > Cellulomonadaceae > Cellulomonas > Cellulomonas olei. The sequence continues at coordinate 29,219 of NZ_JBCLVN010000020.1, read as the reverse complement.
CGACCAGCGCGCCCTCGATGCCGCCCTTGCGCGGGTTGCGCAGGTCGGAGGCGTAGTCGAACACGTCGTTCACGCCGTACATCAGCAGGTTGTACGGCACGAGGAAGAACAGCGTGCCGACGACGAACGTCGCGTCGACGCGGCCCCCCGTCGCCAGCAGGTAGCCGGCGGCGAACGGGTAGGCGGTGTTGACCCACGAGAACGGCCGCGAGGCCGCGAGCACCTGCTTCACACGCCCTCCCCCGGCGTCGCGGCCGGACCGGCACCGGCGGCCGACCGCCGCGCCTCCCGGCCCGCGAGCACGGTCCACAGCACCGGCATGGCGAGCGCCGCCGCGATCGCGTACGCGAAGTCCTCCAGCGGCGCGCCCCACAGGTAGACGCCGAGGATCTTGTCCTCGTCGAAGACGTACAGGTCGGCCGCGATCATCACGGTGTCGAACACCATGGTCAGCAGGCACAGGTGCAGGGCCGTCCAGACCAGCGGACCCGGGCGCACCCGCCGCAGCACCCGCCAGGACGCCACCACGAGCGCCAGCAGCACGAGGACGTTGAGCACGATGTTGGTCACCGCCCCGCCTCCTCGCCCCGGAACCGCTCCCGCAGCGCGGACTGCCGGTCGAACCACCGCCACCCCAGCAGGGCGACGTAGCAGAGCAGCGTGAGGAACACGGCCTCCTCGACGGGCAGGTCCGGGGCGAGCAGCAGCCCGGTCATGTGCGGGCTCTCACCCCGGGAGAAGATGCCGAGCAGCAGCCCGGCCACGTCCCACAGCAGGAACCCCGCCACGCCGATCGCGAGGCACAGCGCGGTGCGACGCGGGTGCCACCAGAACGCGAGCCGGAACCTGCGGTCGATCATCGCGAGCCCGCCGAGCGAGAGCAGCAGCGCGCCGAGGTAGGCGAACCCGGTGAGGGCGGTCACCACGCCCCCGCCGGCTCGCAGCCGTCGGGCTCCGGCGCCGCACCGGCCGCGAGCACCGGCGCCCACGCCCCGCGCGGGCGCGCCGCGGCGAGGAAGCCCCGGCGCAGCGGCGCGGGCAGCGGGCGCGGCGAGGTCTCGCCGAGCAGGCGCTTGGCGACCAGCTCGGCGCTGATCAGGCACATCGGCAGCCCCACGCCGGGCACGGTACCGCCCCCGACGTGCAGCAGGTTGGGGACCCGCGGGGAGCGGTCCCCGGGGCGGAACATCGCGCTCTGGCCCAGGGTGTGCTCCATGCCGAGGGCGGTCCCGCGCCAGGCCGAGAAGTCGCGCGCGAAGTCCGCGGGCCCGACGACCCGACGCGTCACGACCCGCTCGCGCAGGCCGGGGATGCCGGCCCAGCGCGCGACCTGGTCGAGGAACCGGTCCGCGTGGGCGTCGAGCTCCGCCTGCCCGTCCGGGCCCGCGCCGATCGACGGGTCCGCCGGGAACGGCACCAGCACGAAGAGGTTCTCGTGCCCGGGCGGGGCGGCGCCAGGGTCGGTCGCCGTGGTCCGCGACACGTACAGCGACGCCGTCTCCGGGACGTGGAGCCGGCCCACCGGCACCGGCCGCACCGTCGGCCCGAGGATGGCGTCGAAGTTCCCGGGCCAGTCGCGCGTGAAGAACAGCGAGTGGTGCGCGAGCTCCGGGAGCTCGCCCCGGACGCCGGCCATCACCAGCAGGGCGGAGATCCCCGGCGCGCGGTCCTGCCACCAGGATTCCGGCAGCGTGCGGTGCTCGGGCGGCAGCAGCGCCGTCTCGGTGTGGAACAGGTCCGCCCCGGACACGACGACGTCGGCGGGCACGAGCTCCCCGTCCGCGAGCCGGACGCCGCGCGCCGTGCCCGTGCGGCGGGGGTGCCGGACGCTGCGCGCCGCCGGGTCGACCTCGACCCCGACGACCTCGGCGCCGGTGCGGATGGTGACGCCCTGCGCGACCGCGAGCCGCTCGATGGCCTCGATCACGGTGTACATGCCGCCGCGCGGGTACTGCACGCCGTCCACGAGGTCGAGGTGGCTCATGAGGGAGTACAGCGCCGGCACGCGGTAGGGCGACGAGCCGAGGAACACCGCGTGGTAGCCGAGCACCTGCCGCAGCACCGGGTGGTCCGTGGTGCGCGCGACCTTCTGCGCCAGCGACTGGGTCAGCAGCGACGCGAGCGTCCCGGCCCGGCGCGCGACGTCCGCGGTCACGGCGCGGTCCGGCCGCTCGAACGTCGTGTAGAGGAAGTGGTCCAGCGCGGTGCGGTACGCCTCGGTCGACTGCTCGGTGTACCGGCGCAGGGCCTCGCCGGCCCCGGGCTCGAGCCGCTCGAACGTGGCCCAGTTCCGCTCGGGGTCCGCGGTGACCTCGAACGGCTCGGACGGCGCGTCCGGGCCGAGCGCCGGGTCGGGCTCGGGGAACAGCCGGTACGCCGGGTCCAGCCGGACCAGGTCGACGTGGTCCTCGACGCGCTCGCCGAGCAGGGCGAAGAAGTGCGCGAACACCTCGGGCATGAAGTACCACGACGGGCCGGTGTCGAACCGGAAGCCGTCGAGCTCCCGCGTGCCCGTGCGCCCGCCGACCCGGTCGTGCCGCTCGAGCAGCGTCACCTGCGCGCCGCCCCGGGCGAGCAGGGCCGCGGTGGCCAGGCCGCCGATCCCGCCGCCGACCACGACCACCCGACCCGTCACGCCGCACCTCCGTCGTCCGTCGCGGCGGGCGCGGGTGCGCCGGCCGCCGTCCTGCTGGCCGCGGCGCCGCCGGCCGCGCCGCCCCGGCGGGGCACCGCGTCCGCCGCCTGCTCCGCGAGCGTCCGCACCAGCACCGCGACCTTGCGCGGCGTGCTCACGCGCACCCGCGACGCCAGCACCTGCTCCGGCGGGGTCGCGGCGAGCTCCGCCAGCAGCCGGTCGTACAGCGCGAGCGTCGCGGCGACCGCCGCACGGGCCCGGCGGGGCAGCCGCGGCAGCGCCGCGCGGGCGCGCGCCAGGTCGTCGCCGATCTCCGCGAGGATCTCCGCGAGCTGCGCGTCGGTGGGGCCCGTCGCCGGCACACCCGGGAAGTAGCACCGGCCGAGCTCCCCCGCGTCGGCGCCGAGGTCGCGCAGGAAGTTGATCTTCTGGAACGCCGCGCCCAGCGCCCGGGCGCCGTCCACGGTCGCGGCGTCGGGGCGGCGGACGGGCTCGCCGGGACGACGGTCGGCGTTGAGGAACACCTGCAGGCACATGAGCCCGACCACCTCGGCGGAGCCGTACACGTACCGCTCGTAGGAGGCGCGGTCGTGCACCCGCACGGTCAGGTCGGCGCGCATCGACGCGAAGAACGGGTCGACTTCGGCGTGCCCGATGCCGACGCGGCGCGCGGTGCGGGCGAAGGCGTGCACGACGAGGTTCGTCGACCACCCGGACCCCAGCGCCCGGCCGGTCTGCGCCTCCAGCTCGTCCAGCAGGGCCGCGGCGTCCGCGCCGCCGCGGGTGTCGACGACCTCGTCGGCGATCCGCACCAGCGCGTAGACCGCCTCGATGTCGTGCCGGGCGCGCGGGCCGAGCAGCCGCGTGCCCAGGCCGAACGACGTCGAGTACCCGGCGAGCACCGCGCGGCTGGCCCGGGCGGCGGTGCGGTCGTACAGCGCGGCCGACGCCGCCCGGACCCCGGTGCCCGGCGTCGCGGTCACGGGGTCGTCCCCGCCACGACCGCCACGAGCGAGCCGAGGTAGGCGGCGAGCCCGGCCGGCAGCCCCTCGTCGGCGGTCGTGCGGGCCGTCCGCAGGGCGTCGGCGCGGACGAGGCGCGACTCGTCCAGCGCGCCCGAGCGCACCATGACCTCGCGGACGCGGTCGGCCTCGGCCTCGGTGAGGTCGTGCCGCCCGACGGCCGCGTCGAGCACCGCCCGCCCGGGGGCGTCCGCCCGGAGGTAGGCCAGGCGCAGCAGCTCCGTGCGCTTGCCCTCGCGCAGGTCGGAGAGCGTCGACTTGCCCGTGACCGCCGGGTCGCCGAAGACGCCGAGCTCGTCGTCGAGGAGCTGGAACGCGATCCCGAAGGCGGTGCCGAACCGGTCGAGCACGCCGAGCACGCCGTCGTCCGCGCCCGCGAGCAGCGCCCCGGCCGCGAGCGGCGTGCAGCAGGAGTACACAGCGGTCTTCAGCTCGGCGACCCGCAGTGCGTCCACCGCGGTCGGGCCGTGCAGGCTGCCGGTGACGTCGAGGAGCTCCCCGGCCACGGTGGTGTCGACCGCGCGCGCGAGGTCCTGCACGACGCGCAGGCGCACCTCGGCGGGCACGGGGGCGCCGGCGACCAGCTCGAACGCGGCGGCCAGCGCGAGGTCGCCGCCGAGCAGGCCGGCGGCGAGCACCGGCGCCTCCGCGGCCGGACCGGTCACGCCGTTCGCGGCGAGCCGCCGCCGCGCGCTGCCGGTCACGTTGGGCCGGCCGCGACGGGTGTCGTCGTGGTCCAGCACGTCGTCGTGCACGAGCATCGCGGTGTGCAGCATCTCCTGCGCCGCCGCGACCGGCGCCGCGCCGGCCAGGTCGGTGCCGCCGAGGCCCAGGTACGCGGCGAGCGTGAGCCGGGGGCGCATGAGCCGCCCGCCGATCTGGTCGCCCACGGCGCGCCAGAGGGCGGCGTGCTCGGGCGCCAGCTCGCGGGCGCGGGCCCGGCGCCGCGCGACCTCGTCGACCAGCAGCAGCCGCACCTCGGCCAGGCCCTGCTCGACGCGGGCGGCGAGGTCGTCCGTTCCCGCCTCCGCGGGCAGGACCAGGTGCGCCGCCGGGGCGTCCGGGGCCAGGCCGACGCGCGCGGGCGCGTGCGTGCCGTCGGCCGTGCTGCGTGTCCTGCGCACGCGTCCTCCCCTGGGCTCGAGCGAGGTGCTCAGCATACTGAGCATCTCCCTCCGCACCACCGGTGGTGAGCGCCTTCACGAGCACTCTGCCGCATCGGCGGGCTCTCCACGAGCCACTCCGGCCCCCCGTCACCGGGGAGGGCGTCGGCAGCCGCTAGCAACGTCCTGCAAACGCACAGGAACCACCGGATCCGAGCAGAAAGCACCACCAGGGCGCTAGGCTGCGGTCCATGTGGATGGTCACCGGAGGCGCGGGGTACATCGGGTCGCACGTGGTGCGGGCGTTCGGTCAGGTGGGCATCCCCGCCGTGGTGCTGGACGACCTCTCGTCCGGGCACCGCCGGTTCGTCCCCGGGGACGTGCCGTTCGTGGAGGGGTCCGTGCTCGACACGGCCCTCGTCACCGAGGCGCTGCGCGCCCACGACGTCACCGGCGTCGTGCACCTCGCGGGCTTCAAGTACGCCGGGGTGTCCGTCCAGCGGCCGCTGCACACCTACGAGCAGAACGTCACGGGCACGGCGCACCTGCTCGAGGCGATGGCCGCCGCGGACGTCCGGCGCATCGTGTTCTCCTCCAGCGCCGCTGTCTACGGCACCCCGGACGTCGACCTCGTCACCGAGGAGACCCCGACCGCCCCCGAGTCCCCGTACGGCGAGTCGAAGCTCATCGGCGAGTGGCTGCTGCGCGACCAGGCGCGCGCCACGGGGCTCCGCCACACGTCCCTGCGGTACTTCAACGTCGTGGGCTCCGGCAGCCCGGAGCTCTCCGACACCAGCCCGCACAACCTGTTCCCGCTGGTGCTCGACGCCCTCGCGGCCGGCCGCACGCCCCGCATCAACGGCGACGACTACCCGACGCCGGACGGGACGTGCGTGCGCGACTACGTCCACGTCGCGGACCTCGCCGTCTCGCACGTGGCGGCCGCCCGCGCCCTGGCGGAGGACCGGCCGCTCCAGGCGGTCTACAACCTCGGCTCCGGGGACGGCGTCTCCGTGCGCGAGATCATGACCGCCATGGCCCAGGGCACGGGCATCGCGTTCGAGCCCGAGGTCGCGCCGCGCCGGCCGGGCGACCCCGCCCGGATCGTGGCGTCCGGCGAGGCCGCGGCGCGCGACCTCGACTGGGTCATGCGGCACACGCTCACGGAGATGGTCGCCAGCGCGTGGGAGGCCCGCCAGGCCCAGCCCTGACACCGCCGGGTCACGGACCGCGCGGGCCGGGGCCCGGGCGCTGGGCCCGGGACCGGCACGCAGGCCCCCGGTCAGCGGCCGAGCCGGGACAGCGCCTCGGCCATGACGTCCTCCGAGCCGGCGTAGATCCCCCGCTCGCGCGGCCAGTGCACGACGACGTCGGAGAACCCGAGAGCCGTCGCGCGCTCGACGCCCTCCACCAGCACCTCCGGCGACTCCAGCGAGTACACCGGTGCCCCGTCGAGGCTGAGGTACAGGTCGGGCACCCGCCCGCCCGGGGCCTCCCGCGCGGCGACCTCCCGGACCTGGTCCACCATCCCGGCCAGCCCGGACCACCACGCCTCCTGCGCGGCGGACACCGGGCCCGTCACGTCCTCCGGCGCGAACGACGGGCCGTAGGTCGCCCAGCCCTGGCCGAACCGCGCCGCGAGCGCCATCGTGCGCGGGCCGTTCGCGGCGACGACGAACGGCGTGCGCGGCCGCGCGATCGTGCCCGGGTGCATCCGGGCCCCGTGGGCGGCGTAGAACGTGCCCTCGTGCTCCGTCTCCGGGTGGGTCAGCAGCCGGTCCAGCAGCTCGACGAACTCCTCGAACCGGCGGGTGCGCTCGCCGCGCGTCGGCGCCGGCCCGAGCACGCCCGCGTCGAACCCCTCGCCGCCGGCCCCGAGCCCGAGCAGGAACCGCCCGCCCGCGACGTCGTCGAGGCCCATGACGTCCTTCGCGAACGGCACGGGGTGCCGGAAGTTCGGCGACGCGACCCACGTGCCGAGCCGGATCCGCTCGGTGACGGCGGCCGCCGCCGCGAGCAGGGGCACCGTCGCGAACCACGGCTCGTCCGCGAGCGACCGCCACGCCAGGTGGTCGTAGGTCCAGGCGTGGTCGAACCCGTACTCCTCGGCGCGGCGCCACGTGTGCCGGGCCTGCGCCCAGCGCTGCTGCGGGAGGATCACGACGCCGAGGCGCGTGCGGGCGGGGCTGGCTCCGGTCATCCCGGCAGCGTAGCCAGGGCCCCCGACACCCCCCGGGGGCACCTCGTCAGCCCCAGCCGAGCTCGTGCAGCCGCCGGTCGTCGATCCCGAAGTGGTGCGCCACCTCGTGCACCACGGTGACGGCGACCTCCTCGACGACCTCGTCCCGGTCCGCGCACAGCGCGAGCGTCGGGTTCCGGTAGATCGTGATGCGGTCCGGCAGCGACCCCGCGGCCCAGAACTCCCCGCGCTCCGTCAGCGGCACGCCCTCGTACAGCCCGAGCAGCTCGGGGTCGTCCGCCGGCGGGTCGTCCTCGACCAGCACGACGACGTTGTCCATCCGGGCCGCCAGCTCCGGCGGGATCAGGTCCAGGCCGTCCCGGACGGCGTCCTCGAAGTCCTCCCGCGACATGTCCACCACGGGGCCCATCCTGGCCGACTTTGGCGTTCGGCGTTCCTACCCGTATGATCGTCACCGGTCTGAAGACGCCTCGACGTCAGGGGCGCAAGCCCCCATCGTCTAGCGGCCCAGGACCCCGCCCTTTCACGGCGGTAGCACGGGTTCGAATCCCGTTGGGGGTACGAGCCGGTGCATGTGGAAGAATAGGTCTCACTACGAGGCCCCGTAGCGCAGTTGGTTAGCGCGCCGCCCTGTCACGGCGGAGGTCGCGGGTTCAAGTCCCGTCGGGGTCGCTCGACAGCGCCGGTCCACCAGGGCCGGCGTCGTCGTCCCGAGGCTCTGTAGCTCAGTTGGTAGAGCGTTCGACTGAAAATCGAAAGGTCACCGGATCGACGCCGGTCGGAGCCACCACCCTCGAAGCCCCGTTCGCTGCACAGCGGACGGGGCTTCGTCGTGCCGCCGCCCTGCTTCACCCGCCGCGGGGCGAGACGACGCCCGGTCCGGACGAGCATCATGCTGCTCGGACGGAGGGGCGATGGCGCACCACGAGGACCTGCCGCGGCTGGCGGCGCTCGACGAGGGGATGCTCTCCCGCGCCCGCACCGTGGCCGTGCACTCCCCCGGGGCGGCCGGCGACGGCGACCTGGTGTGGACCCTCACGGTGCACGACGACGCGGGCCGTCCGCTGGCCCGGGAACGGCTCACGGCGCCCGACTGGCCCACCCCGCTGGACCACGTCGTCGCACCGCACCTCGACGTCGCCGGGCTCCGCGTGGTCGGCGTGTGGCGCACGGACCTCGGCGACGACGACCTGCCGCGGCACACCGCGGGCGTGGCGCGGCGCTGACACCCGCCCGCGCCGTCCGCGCCGTGCTCGCCGGCCGGAGCCGCGCGCTACAGCGCGTCGAACTCCGTCACGCGGGTGCGCCAGTACTCCGCGCCGTCCCGGGTGCGCGTGACGAGGCCGGCCTCCACGAGCTCGCGGCGCAGCCCGACGGGGTCGCGCCCCACCTCGGCGAGCCGGGCGGTGAGCTCGCGCTCGGCGACCGGCTCGTCGATCTCGGGCAGGACGCCGTGCGCCAGGCGGCGCAGCACCAGGTCCCGGTCGGCCCGGCGCCGCGGGAGCTGCTCGAGCCGGCCGCGCACCAGGAACCGGTCCGCCCGCGCGACGGGGTCGGGCTCCGCGCGGGGCACCGCCGCGGGCCCCGGGGGCTGCACCGAGGGGACGTCCACCCCCGCAGGATAGGCACCGGCGGCCGGGTGGACCTGAGACGGATCGTGCCGTTCCCCGGGCACGCCGGGCCCGACCTGGCCTAGCGTGGCGGCATGGCAGGGGGGCCGCGACGCATGTCCATCGTCCGGGTCGTCGCGCTGCTGGTCGCGTACGTGCTCGTGGCCGGGGCGGGCGGCCTGCTGACCGCCGCCCTCGTGCTGCCCACCGTCGCGGTCGCGGACGGGACGACCGACCTCGCGGTCGAGGCGTTCGAGGACCTGCCGACGGAGCTCGAGCGCCCGCCGCTCTCGCAGCGCTCCACGCTGCACGCCGCGGACGGCACGCAGCTCGCCGTGTTCTGGGCGGAGAACCGCGAGGTCGTCCCGCTCGACGCGATCTCCGAGCCGATGCGCGACGCCGTCGTCGCGACGGAGGACAAGCGGTTCTACCGCCACGGTGGCATCGACCCCGAGGGCATGATGCGCGCGTTCGTGCGGAACCTGCAGCACCCGCAGCGCACCGAGGGCGCGTCCACGCTCACGCAGCAGTACATCAAGAACGTCCTCGTCGAGCGGGCGGTGCGCCAGGGCGACCTCGCCGCCGCCGACGCCGCCCGGGAGGCGAGCGGCGCCGAGGGGTACGCCCGCAAGCTCCGGGAGGCGAAGCTCGCGATCGCGCTCGAGAAGGAGCTGACCAAGGACCAGATCCTCGAGGCGTACCTCAACATCGCCCAGTTCGGGGTCAACACCTACGGGGTGCAGGCCGCCGCGGAGCGGTACTTCTCCAAGCCGGCCTCGGAGCTCACGTACCTGGAGGCGGCCACCATCGCGGGCATCACGCAGAGCCCCACGGCGACCGACCCGCTCCGCAACCCGCGCGCCGCCCGGGACCGCCGGGACGTCGTGCTGCGGCTGATGCGGCAGCAGGGGTACATCAGCCGGGCGGAGTACACCGAGGGCGCCGCCACCACCCTGCGGAGCACCCTGCGCGTCACCGACCCCGTCGTCGGCTGCATGGCGGCCGGCGCCGCGGTGCCCGGCTCCGGGTTCTTCTGCGACTACGTCACCAAGCTCATCCGCGACGACCCGGCGTTCGGCGAGACCGAGGCCGAGCGCATCGACCTGCTGTACCGCGGCGGCCTCACCATCACCACGACGCTCGACCCGCGCGAGCAGGCGATCGCGGACGAGCAGGTGCGTGCCGGCGTGCCCGTCGACGACCCGTCGGGGGTCGCCACGGCCCTCGTGACGGTCGAGCCCGGCACCGGGCGGATCACGTCGATGGCGCAGAACCGCGTCTACAACAACACCGAGGAGCACGGCGACCGCGAGACCGCCGTCAACTACTCCACGGACTTCCGCCACGGCGGCGGCAGCGGGTTCCCGCCGGGCTCGACGTTCAAGCCCTTCACCCTCGCGCAGTGGCTGAAGCAGGGGCACAGCCTGTCCGAGACGGTGAACGCGACCCGGTTCTCCTACCGGTTCAGCGAGTTCTCCGCGCCGTGCACCGTGCTAGAGCCCAGCACCGAGTACCGGTTCGGCAACGCCGAGGGCTCCGGCGGCGTGATGTCGGTGCTCGACGCCACCCGGAACTCGGTGAACTCCGGGTACATCGCGATGGCCTCGCAGCTGGACCTCTGCGGGATCATGGACACGGCGACCTCGCTCGGCATCCACAAGGCCGGCGGGCGGTCGGGCGACGGGCCGTTCGACCCGCTGCCGGCGAACGTGCTCGGCAGCCAGTCCGTCGCCCCGCTCTCGATGGCCACCGCCTTCGCCGGCTTCGCCACCGGCGGCACGACCTGCACGCCCGTCGCGATCACCTCGGTGGTCGACGCCCGCGGCGAGGAGCTGCCGGTGCCGGAGTCCACCTGCACGCCGGCGCTCGAGCCGCGGATCGCGAACGCCGTCAACCACGCGCTGCAGAACGTCTGGAGCGGCACGGCGAACACCCCCGCGCCCCCCTTCCCGGCCGCGGGCAAGACGGGCACGACGTCCCACAACGAGCACACCTGGTTCGTCGGCTACACGCCCCTGCGGGCCACGGCCGTCTGGGTGGGGCACGCCGAGGGGACCGTCCCGATGCAGGACGTCGTCATCAACGGCCGCTACATCCGCAACGTGTACGGGTCGTCCGTCGCGGTGCCGATCTGGATGGGGTTCATGACCCGGACGCTCGAGGGCGTGGCGGTGCCGGGCTTCGCGCCCGCGGGGCAGGACGAGGTGCTGGGCCGGCAGGTGCCGGTCCCCTGGGTGGTCGGCCAGGACGAGGCGGGCGCGCGCGAGGCGCTGACGGCCGCCGGGTTCGGGGTCGTCACGGGCCCGCCGGTGCCGTCCGACGTGCCGGCGGGGCGCGTGGCGCAGCAGAGCCGGTCGGGGACGGCGACGGCCGGGTCGACCGTGACGCTGTCGCTCTCCGCGGGTCCGGCAGCGGGGCCGCCGGCCACGCCGGGAACCGGGCAGCCGGCACCCCCGGGGCCCTGACGCCGCCGGTCGGGTCACCGGCAGCGCGGTCGGCGCCCGCTCAGGATGCCTCTCGGGTCGCAGACGCCCGCGCGGGGCGCCGCCGATCGGGCCGCGCCCGCCCGGGACGCGCCGAGGCTCAGGCCGTGGCGGCCAGGACCGCGGGCTCGTCGGCCAGCACGACCAGCAGGTCGTCGCCGGTCTCGTCGTCCACGACGACCACCGCCCGGCCGCCGCAGACGCACAGGAGCTCGACGCCGTCCGCGTCGTCGAACCAGGTGCACACGTGCCGTCCGCTCATGCACACGACGGTACGCACGACCACCGACACGGCCGGGCTGCGACCCCCGCGTGTCGCGATCTGCCGCACAGTTGCGCGGATCCGCCGGCTCCGCTCAGGACGCGGGGCCTGCGGCCGATGGGACCAGGAGCACCCCGGGGGAAGGAGCACGACCGGCATGGGCGTGGACGGCATCGCGGCGATCGGCCAGCGCATCGCGGCCATCCAGGCGACCCTCGGCTCGTTCGCCCCGGCGACGACCGGCACCACCACGGCGTCGAGCACGGGGACCGACTTCGCGCGCGCCCTCGAGCTCGCCGTGGCGGGCACCGGCGGCACGGCCGGCGGCACGGTCGCGGGCACGGGCGCGGCGTCCGGGACGTCCGGCACGCTCACGGCCGACGGCGTGCCCGCGGAGCTCGCGGCCTACGGCAACGGCCGCATCCCGGAAGCCGCGCTCGCCCCGGTCGACGGCACCGGGCACCGGCTGTGGGCCCCCGCGGCGGACTCCCTCGAGCGGCTGCGCGCCGACGCCGCGCGCGCGGGCGTGAGCATCGGCATCACCGACTCCTACCGGTCGTACGAGGCGCAGGTGGACGTCGCGGCGCGCAAGGGCCTGTACTCGCAGGGCGGCCTGGCGGCGGTCCCGGGCACGAGCGACCACGGCTGGGGCATGGCGGTCGACCTGGACCTGGACGACGCGGCCCAGTCGTGGATGCGGGCGAACGCGGGCCGCTACGGGTTCGTCGAGGACACCCCGCGCGAGCCCTGGCACTGGGCGTACCAGGCCTGACCCGGACGCGTCAGCGGTCGTCCCGCCGGACGGCGCGGGCGCCGAGGTCCCACGGCTGGAACTCCCGCTCGCGCTCGGGTCGCACCCGCGGGGCGGGCTCGGTGCGGACGCGCGGCGCGTCCTCGGCGGGCGTGCCCTCGCCGAGCAGCACGTCCTCGAGCGGCCGGTAGCGGAACTCCGCCTGGCGCCGGTACCGCTCGATCCACAGCGTCATGAGGTCGAACACCTCGGTCTCCAGGTGCACCCAGCGGCGCTGCGCCTCGCGGCGCCGGCTGACGAGCCCGGCGTCCTCGAGCACGCGCAGGTGCTTCGACACCGCCTGGGTGGTGACGTCGTACGGGGCGGCGAGCTCGCCCACCGTCGCGTCGCCGGACGCCAGGCGGGCGACGACGTCGCGGCGCAGCGGGTCGGCGAGCGCCGCGAACACCTGGGACAGCCGGTCGTCGCCGGGCACGGGTCCTCCCTCCGACGGCCGGTGCGGGTCGTCCGCGAGGCTGCCACGCGCGCCGACCGGTGGTCAACCACGCGGTTGAGGACGAGCCGTCCGCATGTGTCGCGGGACCTTCGTCCCGATCGGCGGAATAGATCCGCCACCCACCCGGTTGCAGCGCCATGTACATGCAAACGCATCGAGTTTGAGGAGCGCGAGATGCAGTTCGGAGTCTTCACGGTCAGCGACATCACGCCTGACCCCACGACCGGGCGGACGCCCGACGACACCGAGCGTGTCCGCTCGATCCTCGCGATCGCGGAGCACGCGGAGGAGGTCGGCCTCGACGTCTTCGCGACCGGCGAGCACCACAACCCGCCGTTCGTCGCGTCGTCCCCCACCACCATGCTCGGCTACCTGGCCGCCCGGACGAAGCGCATCGTGCTGTCCACCGCGACCACGCTGATCACCACGAACGACCCGGTCCGCCTGGCCGAGGAGTACGCGATGCTCCAGGTCATCTCCGACGGCCGGATGGACCTCATGATGGGCCGCGGCAACACCGGCCCCGTCTACCCGTGGTTCGGCCAGGACATCCGCCAGGGCATCCCGCTGGCCATCGAGAACTACGCCCTGCTGCGCCGCCTCTGGGAGGAGGACGTCGTGGACTGGGAGGGCAAGTTCCGCACCCCGCTGCAGGGCTTCACCTCGACCCCGCGCCCGCTGGACGGCGTCCCGCCGTTCGTGTGGCACGGCTCGATCCGCAGCCCCGAGATCGCCGAGCAGGCCGCCTACTACGGCGACGGGTTCTTCCACAACAACATCTTCTGGCCGATGAGCCACACCAAGCAGATGGTCCAGTTCTACCGGCAGCGGTTCGAGCACTACGGCCACGGCCGGGCGGACCAGGCGATCGTGGGCCTCGGCGGCCAGGTGTTCATGCGGAAGAACTCGCAGGACGCCGTGGACGAGTTCCGGCCGTACTTCGACAACGCGCCGGTGTACGGGCACGGGCCGTCCCTCGAGGACTTCTCCGCCCAGACCCCGCTCACCGTGGGCTCGCCGCAGCAGGTCATCGACCGGTACGCCGCCATGCGGCACGAGGTCGGCGCCTACCAGCGCCAGCTGTTCCTCATCGACCACGCGGGCCTGCCGCTCAAGACGGTGTTCGAGCAGCTCGACATCCTGGGCGGCGAGGTCGTGCCGGTGCTCCGCAAGGAGATGGAGTCCGACCGGCCCGCGCACGTGCCGTCCGACCCGCCGAGCCACGCCGAGCGCGTCGCCGCCGCCCGCGCGGCCGGCGAGGTGCACGCCCAGCCCGTCGCGGCCGCCGACCACTGGACCGGGAAGACCGCCGAGGACGACACCGCCGCCGCGGACGCGGTGACGGCTCGCCCCGGCGCCGCCTTCGGCCTCTGATCCCGCATCCCGGACAGCCGGGAACACCCCCGCCGGGCGGGAGGTTCGGACCGGTGGACGCGCCCCGCGCGTCCCCGCACCGCCCTCCTGCCCGGCACCCGCACCGCCGTCACGGCACCAAGGAGCCACCCCCATGACCCAGCGCACGATCGTCGCGCTGTCGGCCGGTCTCGGCCGGCCGTCGTCCACCCGCCTGCTCGCCGACCGGCTCGCCGAGGCGACCGCGACCGAGCTCGCCGACCGCGGCGACCTCGCGGAGGTCCGCGTCGTCGAGCTGCGCGACCACGCCCACGAGATCGTCGACGCGATGCTCACCGGCTTCCCGCCCCCCGCGCTCGCGGAGGTCATCGAGGCCGTCACCGGCGCGGACGCGGTCATCGCCGTCACGCCGCTGTTCACCACCACGTACTCCGGCCTGTTCAAGTCGTTCGTCGACGTGCTCGACAAGGACGCGCTGGTCGGGATGCCGGTGCTGCTCGGCGCGACCGGCGGCACCGCCCGGCACTCGCTGGCGCTCGAGTACTCGGTGCGCCCGCTGTTCACCTACCTGCGGGCCGACGTCGCGACCACGTCGGTGTTCGCCGCGACCGACGACTGGGCGTCGGGCGCCACCGCCGGCGAGCCCAACCCGCTGCCGGCGCGCATCCGCCGCGCGGGCGCCGAGCTCGCCGCCACGGTCGCCGCCCGCGGGACGCGCGGGCCGCAGGACCCGTTCGCCGGCGCGCCGAGCTTCGCGGACCTGCTCGGAGGCTGACCCGGGCGGCGCCGCACGGCCCCCGGCCCGGCCGGGCGGTCGTGCCGACCCCCGCCGTCAGGGCCGCCGGGGGGCGGCCGTACGTCAGCCCCGCGTGAGCAGCAGCAGCGTCGCGTCGTCGTCCGACCCGGGGCTGCGCAGCCGGGCCGCGAGGTCCGCGAGGCCTCCGGCCCGGGGCGTGCCGACGTGCTCGACCGTGCGCTCCATCGCGACCCGGAGCGACTCGCCGCGCCGCTCGATGAGCCCGTCCGTGAGCAGCAGCAGGGCGTCGCCCGGCTCGAGCACCAGCGACTCGGAGCGCGGGTCGCCCTCCAGCAGGCCGACCAGCGGCGAACCCAGCGGACGCCGCCACGCCGCGGTGCCGTCCGCGCGGACCACGAGCGGCGGCAGGTGCCCGGCGGAGGCGTGCTCGACGACGCCGGTCGCCGGGTCGAGCACCGCGAGCGCCAGGGTGGCCATCTGCCCCGGCAGCGTCCAGCGCGCCAGCCGCCCGACCCGCCCCAGCACGACCGACGGCGGGGCGGCGTCCAGCAGGTACGCGCGCACCGCGTTGCGGAGCTGGCCCATCGCCGCGGCCGCAGGCAGCCCGTGCCCCGTGACGTCGCCGACGGCCAGCGCCAGCCGGCCGTCGCCGAGCACCAGGACGTCGTACCAGTCGCCGCCCACCTGGCCGGAGCCGGACGGCTCGTACCGGGCGTCCACCGCCCACCCGGGCACGACGGGCAGGGTCGTCGGCAGCAGCGTGCGCTGCAGGGCGCGCGCGGCACCCACCTCGGCCCGTCCCCGGCGGAACAGCGCCTCGACGAGGTGGTTGCGCAGGTCCGCGGCGTTCCCGGCGTGCCGGTCGTCCCAGGGCAGCGAGCGACCCCGGACGTGCTCCCGCCACAGCGCGAACGACGTCCGCGGGCCGAGCCGGACGCCGCCCTCCTCCTGCACGGTGACCTTGCCCTGCGGGTCGCCGCCCCAGTCGACCGTCCGCACGACCTCGTCGCGGACCCAGACCACGGTGCCGCCGTCCGGGAGGGCGAACGCCACCACGCCCGCGACGTCCGGCAGCTCCGGCGCACCGGGCTCCCCGGCGAGCCGGTCGGTCGCCACGACGCCGTCGCCGAGCGCGCTCCCCCACGCCGCGAGCCGGTGGCACGCCTCGTCGTCCGGCACCCGGCCGCGGGTCGCGAGGTCGCCGCCGGCGCACACGACGACGCCGTCCGCCGGCACCAGCTCCAGGAGGTCCCCGGTGCGGGTGAGCGCCTGGGCGAGGCGCACGTCCTCGTCGCGGCTTGCGCCGACCAGGCGGGCGAGCACCCCGGACGCGCGCCGCGACTCCGCCAGCAGGTCCTCCTCGACCTGGGCCACGAGCCGCGCCGACAGCGCCACGCCGAGGAACTCGGAGGCGGCCCGCACGCCGTACGACGGCGCGTGGGGGCCGGCGTAGTGGTGACAGGCGACCATGCCCCACAGCCGCCCGTCGCGCAGCAGCGAGATCGACATCGACGCGCGCACGCCCATGTTGCGCAGGTACTCGCAGTGGATCGGCGAGACGCTGCGCAGCGTGGCGTACGTGAGGTCCAGCGGGCGCCCGCTCAGCGGCTCGTCGACGGGCACCACCGGGACGGGCACGTAGTCGACGTCGGAAATCAGCCGGACCCAGCTCTTCTCGTACATCGCGCGCGCCTGCGGCGGGATGTCGGAGGCCGGGTAGTGCAGCCCGAGGAACGGCTCGAGGTCGTCCCGGCGCGCCTCCGCCACCACCTCGCCGTTGTACTCGGCGTCGAACCGGTAGATCATCACGCGGTCGAACCCGGTGAGGCTGCGCACGTGCCGGGCCGCCTGGTCGTACAGCCCCTCGAGCGTCCCGGCCCCGTTCAGGTCGGCGATGGCGTCGCGGACCAGCTCGTACGTGCTGCCGTACGTCAGGGGGCGCGGGCCGTCCGCGGGCTCGAGCTCGACGACGAACACCGGCCCCGGGTCGGACGCCGTGGCGGGCGGCGGGCGGTGCACCACCACGTCCATGACCACCGCGCCGTCGCCGGCACCGACCTGCACGAGTCCGGGGTTGCGGGTGCGGTGGTCCGCGAGCGCGGCGACCTGCTCGAGCACCACGCGCGCGGCGGGCTCCCCCAGCACCTCCGGGAGCGGCCGGCCGAGCACCCCGTCGACGCCCGTGCCGAGCAGCTCCGTCGCGTTCGCGGAGCACTGCAGCACGACGGCGCCGGCCTCGC
Organism: Cellulomonas olei; assembly: GCF_039548315.1. Taxonomy (NCBI): domain Bacteria; kingdom Bacillati; phylum Actinomycetota; class Actinomycetes; order Micrococcales; family Cellulomonadaceae; genus Cellulomonas; species Cellulomonas olei. Next base: position 12,307 of record NZ_JBCLVN010000020.1, on the reverse strand, counting down.
GCACCACGAGCAGGTAGCCGCGCGGCTGCACCGAGCCGGGGATGTGGATGGGCTCGCGCGCGCAGTTGTCGAGGTCGACCGGCTCCCCGGGAGGGACGAGGACGTGCTCCGTCACCGACGGCCCCCTCTCGCGGACCCGGCGCGGCCGGCCGTCATGCCGACCCCCGACGACGAGGCCACCGCCGACCTTCGCAAACGGGTCGTCCGCTGGCAAGTGCGGCGGTCAGCGGCCCGCGAGCGCCATCACGGCGGTGCCGGCGGCGGCCGCCGCGACCGTCAGCACGGCCGTGCCGAGCAGGTTGGCCACCGCCCGGCCCCGCTCACCCGCCTGCGCGAGCCGCACCGTCTCGACCGCGGCCGCGGAGAACGTCGTGTACCCCCCGCAGAAGCCGGTCGCCAGCAGGAGCTGCCACGTCGCGGGCAGGCCCAGGTAGACGTGCGCCCCCGCCACCAGCCCGATGAGGAACGAGCCGGTGACGTTCACGGTCACGGTCGCGACGGGCAGCACGGTCCGGCCGCGCGCGCGGATGGTGCCGTCCACCCAGAACCGCGCCGCGGCGCCCGCCCCGCCGGCCAGCGCGACGAGCAGGGCGCCCGTCACGACCGCCCCCGGCGGACCCGGGCGACCAGGCCCACCACGGCGACCCCCGCCGCCGCGCACGCGACACCGGCCACCAGGGTCGCGCCCGCGTAGGCGAGCGCCGTGCCCGCCGCACCTTCCGCGAGCAGCCGCTCCGTCTCGAGCGCCAGGGACGAGAACGTCGTGAAGCCCCCAAGCACCCCCGTGCCGAGCGCGAGCCGCGCCCGCAGCACCCCCGGCGTCTCCGGGCCGCGCCGGCCGAGCGCCTCGAGCAGCACCCCGAGCAGGAACGCGCCCACGAGGTTCGCCGTGAGCGTGGCCACCGGCCAGCCGTGCTGCACGGGGAGCGCCTGCGCGAGGCCGTAGCGCCCGAGCGAGCCCGCCGCGCCGCCCGCCGCGACCAGGAGCGCGAGCCCCGCACGACGGTGAGCCGGGCGGACGGACGCTGCCGGCGGGGAGGACGCGGGGGGACCGCCCGCCGAGGCGGGGACGGCGGACGGACGGGACGTGGCGGGCTCCTGCGGGAGGGAGGACGGCGGGCCGGGAGCGGGACCGCCCGGGACGGGGCCATCCTGACGCACCCGGGCGACCGCCCGCACGGTGACGCACCGCGACGCAGCGGCGACGCACCGCGCCCCGCAGTGCGTCGCCGCCCCCGCGGTGGCTAGGGTTGGACGAAGACGCTGGCCGAGGGAGGACACCGTGGGCAAGGCCGAGGACGAGACCCGTCGGCCCGGGCTGTTCAGCAGGCTCGCCGAGCCGCTCGCGGAGCGGACCCGCGAGCGCATCGAGCACGTCGAGGACCGCGTGCGGCGCTCGATCCAGTCGGAGATCGACGCCGTCAGCCGCTCCGTGCGGGCACGGGCCGTGCAGGTGCGTCCCAGCGCCATCGCGTTCGCCGTCGCGCTGCTGCTGACCGTGTTCGGCCTCGCCCTGCTCGTCACCGCCGGCGTGGTCGCGCTGGCCCTGGTGCTGCCGCTGTGGCTGTCCGCGCTGCTGGCCGGCGTGCTGCTCGTCCTCGTCGCCGCCGGGTGCGCCGCGTGGGGCCGCAGCAAGCTGCCGCAGCCCGTCCGCGTGGCGCCGGCCGGCACCACCCCGGCGCCCGACGCCGAGGAGCTCGTGCACCCCTGGACGGACTGAGGGCGCATCCCGGGCGCCGCCCACCTGCGCCGATCCGCAGGACGCGCCAGACTAGGCAGAACGCCTCACGAAGGAGCACCGGATGACGACGACATCGGGCAGCGGGTCCGGCCCGGACCAGCAGTCTGTCGGCCAGCTCATCAGCCGCCTCGCCGAGCAGTCCGCCCGGCTCGTGCGCGCCGAGATCGACCTCGCGAAGGCCGAGCTGGCCCAGAAGGCGAAGGCCGCCGGCATCGGCGCGGGGCTGCTGGCCGGGGCCGCGTTCCTGGGCTTCTTCACGTTCGTCGTGCTGCTGACCACCGTGATCCTCGCGCTGAGCGAGGCGGTGCCCCCGTGGCTCGCCGCGCTGATCGTGCTGGTGGTGCTCGCCGCCGGCACGGCCGTGCTGGGGCTGCTGGGCGTCAAGAGCCTGCAGAAGAGCACACCGCCCGCCCCGGAGAAGGCCGTGGCCGGCATCAAGGAGGACGCCGAGACGGTGTCCCGGTCCGTCAAGGAGGGCCTGCGCCGATGAGCGACTCCACGCCCAAGCCGTCCATCGCGGACCTGGAGAGCGAGATCGTGCTGACCCGCGCGGAGCTCGCCGGCACCGCGGACGCGCTCGCCGCGCGGCTGAGCCCGAAGCGCCAGGTGGCCGACGCCCGCGCGGGTGCGGAGAAGCTGCTGCGCGACGCGGTCGGCACGGACCCGGCCGCCGACCCCGCGAACCGGGGACGTGCCCGCGCCGTGCTGGCCGCGGGCGTGGGCGGGCTGGCGCTGCTGGTGGTGCTGGCGATCCGGCGCTGACGAGCGCGGCGACCCCGCCGACCCGGGCGCCCGCGGTGGGCGCCCGGCCTCAGCCCCGCGCCTCGAGCGCGAGGAGCGCGCGCTTGACCTCGAGCCCGTAGTAGTAGCCGCCGAGCGTCCCGCCCGTCCGGAGCACCCGGTGGCACGGCACGAACGGCGCGACGAGGTTCCGGGCGCACGCCGAGCCCGCCGCCCGGACGGCCGTCGGGCTGCCCGCGGCCAGCGCGAGCTCCGCGTAGGTGACGGTGCGGCCCGGGGGGATGGCCCGCATCGCCTGCCACGCCCGCTGCTGGAACGGTCCGCCGGCCTGCTCCACGGGCACGGCGTCGAGTGCGGTCGGCTCGCCCGCCGCGTAGCGGGCGATCGCGTCCGCCACCCGCGCCGGGCCGTCTCCCTCCCGGGACAGGTCCTGCGCGGCCACGACGCGGTGGCCCCGCACCGCGGTGGCCGCCGGCAGCCGGGCCGCCATCGCCGCCACGGGCGCGAACCCGGCCGCGCGCACCACGCCCTCGGGGGTGAGCAGCACCGCGAGCTCTCCCGCGGGGGTCGCGAAGGTCGTGGCGAGCAGCGGTCCGGCACCGGCCGGCGCGGACCCGGCGGGGTGCTGCGGGACGGGCGGCGCCGAGGGAGCGGTCGTGAGGGGCCCGGCCGTCGCGGGCTCGGTGGTCGTCATGGCTCCATCCTGCGGGGTCGGCGGGGCGCGTTCTGGCGGTCCTCGGACATCACGGCCCGTCGTCCGCCGCGGTGGCGGTCCACAGGTGCTGCGCGGCGTAGCCCCGCCACGGCCGCCAGCGGGCGGCGAGGTCGCGCAGCCCGCGCGCCGGGAGCGCGTCGGACCCACCGCCCAGGTACCGGCCGGCCGCGCGGCGGAGCACCAGGTCGCCGTCGGGGAACGCGTCCGGGTCGGCCAGCGCCCGCAGCGCGACGTACTCCGCCGTCCAGGGCCCGACACCGGGCAGCGCCAGCAGAGCGTGCCGCGCCGCGACCCTGTCGGCCGACGGGTCCAGCCGCAGACCGGCCGCCACCGCACCCGCCACCGCCAGCACGGTCGCCGCGCGCGACCCCGTCAGGCCGAGGGCGCGGAGCTCCGCCACGGGGACCGCGGCGAGGCGCTCCGCCGCCGGGAACGCGCGCAGGCCGCCGGGCCCCGGGGAGCCGTACGCCGCGACGACCCGGCCCGTGAGCGTCCGGGCGGCCCCCACCGACACCTGCTGCCCCAGCACCGCGCGGACGGCGAGCTCGTACCCGTCGACCGTCCCGGGCACCCGCAGACCCGGGCGTGCCGCCACGAGGGGGGCGAGGGCGTCGTCCTCCGCCAGCACCGCCGCGACCAGCGCCGGGTCGGCGTCCAGGTCCAGCCACCGCCGCACGCGCCCGACCACCGCAGCCAGGTCGCCGAGCGAGGCGAGCCCGAGGTCCAGGTCGACGCGCGAGCCGTCGTCCGCGAGCCGCACCGTCGCCGCGGCCGGACCGTGCGCGGCCGGCACGAGCCGCCGGACGGTGAACGCACCCCCCGACGCGTCCGCGACCTCCAGGCCGGGCACGGCCCGCCGCTCGACGTGGGCGAACCACGCGCGGGCGTCGTACGGCGGCCGGTGGCGCAGGTGGAGCGTCAGGTGCGCCGCGTCGACGGGCGACCGGGCCGGGGGGACGTCCGACGCGCCGCCGGGCCGCCCGCCGGTCGCCGCGGGCCGCGTCCCGCCGCCGCGACGAGCGGTCGGGGCGTCCCGCCCCGCGGGTCCGGGCTGCGCGGCGGCGGCCCGGCGCCGGGTGCGCAGCGCGCGGGGCGCGGCGCCGAACGTCGCGCGCATGACGTCGTTGAACTGGCGGACGCTCGCGAACCCGGCCGCGAACGCGACGTCCGCCATCGGCAGGGTGGTCTCGTCCAGCAGGTGCCGCGCGAGCTGTGCCCGTCGGCTCCGGGCGATCTGCGCGGGCCCTGCCCCCATCTCCGCGACGACCACCCGCTGCAGGTGCCGGGCGCTGACGTGCAGGCGCTCCGCGAGGCCCTCGACGCCGACCTCGTCGACGACCCCCGACGCGATCGCGCGGACCGCCTGCGCGGCGAGGTCGGCGCGGGCGTCCCACTCCCTGCTGCCGGGGAGCGCGTCGGGCCGGCAGCGGCGGCAGGCCCGGAAGCCCGCGGCGACGGCCGCGGCCGCGGAGCGGTAGTAGCGGCAGTTGTCCGGGCGCGGCGTCCGCGCCGGGCAGGACGGGCGGCAGTAGACGCCGGTGGAGGTCACGCCGAGGTACAGCCGGCCGTCGTAGCGCGGGTCCCGGCCGCTGACGGCCCGGTACGCGACGTCACGGTCGATCCAGGCAGGCAGGTCGTCCTGCGGGAGTGTCGTGGTCACCGCCCCACCCTCGTCCGTCGCGGACCACCATTCTGGCGGTCCTCGGACACGGCGGTGCCGTGGTGCCCGCCCCGGCCGAGGGGCGGTGCGTCGTCAGGAGTCGCTGTCGCGCTGGCCCGGGATGCCCCCGAGCAGCTCGCGCACCTCGGTCTCGCGGTACCGGCGGTGCCCGCCGAGCGTGCGGATCGAGGACAGCTTGCCGGACTTGGCCCAGCGGGTGACCGTCTTGGGGTCGACGCGGAACAGCGTGGCGACCTCGGACGGGGTCAGCAGGATCTCGTTCTCGGTGTGGGGGGCGGACACGTCAGACCTCCTCGTGGTGACGACCGGTTGTCACACCCGTCGTCCGTGCTGTCAGGTTCCTGGCCGGAGCCGGCTCCGCTGCCGGACCCACGGTCAGGAAGCGTGTCGTCGACGACCTCATGTGCGTACCCCCCTAGCGCCCCCGCCGCGACCACTCTGTCACGTCGAACTCCACACAACTAGTACCAACGTCCCATCTCCGGACAAGCGGTAACTATTGGGACACTGTAGGTCGTTCCGGACATGACTGCGCGTCGACACGGTGGTCCGAACGGGCGGTCCTGCCGCACGCGCGTTCACCCGGACGGCCCTGTCCGCGCGCCGCCCGGCAGTCACAGCGACGTGACCACCGGCTTCGTCCAGACCGGCCGGCGACTCCCCTCCCGAGGGTCCGGCCACCCCCGACCAAGGTCCCGCACCGGCCCGTGGTGGAGGTCACATCGCGGACGGTCCGCCCAGCCCTCGGGACGGGCCCGCGCACGCCTCCCCCGCCCGGCGGGCCCGCCGCGGCCGCCACGAGGCCGCCGACCGGGCCCCGGACGCCGACGCCGGACACGCGCCGGTGCGACCCGCATCACCCCGGGGGCGAGTGGTCGGAATGCCGGGCGACCATGTACCGTTGCGACACGAACAGACGATTCAGCACCCCGGGGCCGCACGTGTGAGCACGGAGCCGCCCCGCTTCCACGTTAGAGGGGGTCGATGCCATGGGGCGCGGCCGTCAGAAGGCTAAGCAGACGAAGGTGGCCCGGGAGCTGAAGTACTTCAGCCCTGACACCAACTACCGGGCCCTCGAGCAGGAGCTCAACGGGCGCCGCAGCGACCTCGTCACCGACAGCCGACAGGACTCCGACGACGAGGGTGACGACTACTCTCGCTGGCCCGACGAGCGCTGAATCACGGGCCGGACGCCACGCCCCGCGTGACGCCGGCCCCGCCGCGGACCACTGCGGCCCGCACCGCTGACCGCTGCGTCCCACGCCGTCGGGCGTGACCACGTCGCCCGGCGCCACGGCCGCACCGCCCCGCACGCCGTCGGCGACCGGCCGCCGGGAGCGGCAGACGGTGTCCCGCGTCGGCACGCCGAGGCCCTGTGCCCGGCGGTCCGGCGGTCGTCCGGGCGGGGCGCACTGACGGCGCCGCGCGGCGCCGTCAGGACCGCTCCGGGCCCCGGCCTCAGACCGTGCGGTAGCTGCCGCTCAGCCGGACGGCGCCGCCCTGCACGCCCTTGGTGCCGGCCACGAGGTCCGCACCCAGCGCCGCCGTGTCCCGCTCCGGGTCCAGCGCGCGCACCTCGCCCAGGTGCCAGGCGGTCAGCCCGAGCTCGGCCGCGTGCTCCCGCACGGCGTCGGCCTCTGCGGCGTCGACCACCGCGACCATGCCGACGCCGAGGTTCAGCGTGCGCTCGAGGTCCGTCCACGGCACCCCGCCGGCGGCCTGCACCAGCGAGAACACGGGCGGCAGCGTCCACGACCCGCGCGGCACGTCGGCCACCAGCCCGGCCGGCAGCACGCGCGCGACGTTGGCCGCCAGCCCCCCGCCGGTCACGTGGCTGAACGCGTGCACCCCGCCCGCGGCCCGCTCCACGAGCGCCAGGCAGTCGGCCGCGTACACCCGGGTCGGCTCGAGCAGCTCCGCGCCCAGCGTGCGCCCGAGCTCCGGGACGTCGCGGTCCAGCGACCAGCCGGCGACCTCGACGACGCGGCGCACCAGGGAGTACCCGTTCGAGTGCAGCCCGGAGGACCCGAGGGCGACCAGCACGTCCCCCGCGCGCACCCGCTCCGGGCCGAGCAGGCCGTCGGCCTCCACCACACCGGTCGCCGCACCCGCGACGTCGTACTCGTCCGGGCCGAGCAGACCGGGGTGCTCCGCGGTCTCGCCGCCGACGAGCGCCGTCCCGGCCACGGAGCAGGCCGCGGCGATGCCGCGCACGACGTCGGCGATCCGCTCCGGGACGACCCGCCCGCACGCGATGTAGTCGGTCATGAACAGCGGCTTCGCGCCCACGACCACGATGTCGTCGACCACCATGCCGACCAGGTCGAACCCGATGGTGTCGTGCACGTCCATCGCCTGCGCGATCGCGACCTTGGTGCCGACCCCGTCCGTCGAGGTCGCCAGCAGCGGGCGGCGGTACCCCACCAGCGCGGACGCGTCGAACAGCCCGGCGAAGCCGCCGACGCCGCCCAGCACCTGCGGGCCGTGCGTCGCGCGCACGGCGTCCTTCATCAGCTCGACGGCCTTGTCGCCCGCCTCGGTGTCCACGCCGGCGGCGGCGTAGGTGATGCTCTCGGTCACGGGTGCTCCAGCGCGTTCGAGCCACCGGTCCCCTGGACCAGGGTGGCGAGTCCGTCCTCGGGCGGGCCGAGCGGCAGCTCGTTCTGCTCCAGCAGGTGCTTGCCGAGCCGGTCCTGCGACGGCAGCTCGATGGGGTACGTCCCGGTGAAGCAGGCGGTGCACAGCTGCGAGGCAGGCTGCTCCGTCGCGGCGATCATGCCGTCCATCGAGATGTAGCCGAGCGAGTCGGCCCCGAGCGACGCGCCGATCTCCTCCACGGCCAGGCCGTTGGCGATCAGCTCGGCGCGGGACGCGAAGTCGATGCCGTAGAAGCAGGGCCACTTCACCGGCGGGCTGCTGATCCGCACGTGCACCTCGGCGGCGCCGGCCTCGCGCAGCATCCGGATCAGCGCACGCTGGGTGTTGCCGCGCACGATCGAGTCGTCCACGACCACGAGGCGCTTGCCGCGGATGACCTCCCGCAGCGGGTTGAGCTTGAGCCGGATGCCGAGCTGGCGCAGCGTCTGCGAGGGCTGGATGAACGTCCGACCCACGTAGGCGTTCTTGGTCAGCCCCTGCCCGAACGGGATGCCGGACGCCTGCGCGTAGCCGACCGCCGCGGGGGTGCCGGACTCCGGGACCGGGATGACGAGGTCGGCCTCGACGGGGTGCTCCTGCGCCAGCCGGCGACCCATCTCGACGCGCGCCGCGTGCACGGACCGGCCGGAGATCGTCGTGTCGGGCCGGGCCAGGTAGACGTACTCGAAGACACAGCCCGCGCGCTGCTGGCGCTCGGTGAACCGCTGCGTGCGCAGGCCGTCGGCGTCGATCGCGACGAGCTCGCCGGGCTCGATCTCCCGGACGAACGACGCGCCGACGATGTCGAGCGCGGGGGTCTCCGACGCCACGACCCAGCCGCGCTCCAGCCGGCCGAGCACCAGCGGCCGCACGCCCTGCGGGTCGCGCGCGGCGTACAGCGTGTGCTCGTCCATCCACACGAGGCTGAACGCGCCGCGCAGCCGCGGGAGCACCTCCAGGGCGGTGGCCTCGAGCGTGTGGTCCTGGTCGCCCGCGAACAGCGCCGTCACCAGCGCGGTGTCGGTGGTGTTGCCCCGCGCGAGCTCGCCGCGCCGCTGCGCGCCGTACCGCTCCGCGACCAGGTCGACGAGCTCGGCGGTGTTGGTCAGGTTGCCGTTGTGCGCCAGCGCGACGGTGCCGCCGGCGGTCGCGCCGAGCGTGGGCTGCGCGTTCTCCCACGTGCTGCCGCCGGTCGTGGAGTACCGCGCGTGGCCGACGGCGATGTGGCCGTGCAGGGCGTTCAGCGCCGTCTCGTCGAAGACCTGCGAGACCAGGCCCATGTCCTTGTAGACGAGCAGCTGCTCGCCGTTGGACGTCGCGATGCCCGCGGACTCCTGCCCGCGGTGCTGCAGGGCGTACAGCCCGAAGTAGGTGAGCTTCGCGACCTCCTCACCGGGAGCCCAGACCCCGAAGACGCCGCACGCGTCCTGGGGTCCCTTCTCGTTCGGCAGGAGGTCGTGGTTCAGCAGTCCGTCTCCGCGGGGGGCCACACGACCATGGTGTCACACCGCCGGGCGGGCGCCCGACCCGGGCCGGGTGCCGGGCAGGACGGCGGGCGGGGCGGACGGCGGGGCCCGCGGGCGGTCAGCGGGGCCGGGCGCCGCCGGCGTCGTCGCCGGCCGCGCGCCGCACGCTGCGCCGCTCGGCCAGCACCGCGAGACCCGCGCCGGCGAACGCCCCGACGAAGGCGCCGATCACCGCCGACACCAGCCGGGCACCGCCCTGACCCTCGAACAGGCTGATGAACGCCGTCCCGTCGGCGACCACCTCGCTCGACGGGCCGGCGACCAGTGCCGCGACCAGGCCGACCAGCGCGCCGACGAGGACCCCGGCCGTGATGAACGCACCGACCTTCGGCGCGCGGCGCACGCGCGCCGGCTCGGCCACGCGGGCGAGGGCGGCCTCGTCGAGCGGCCCGGCGGGCTCCGGCTCGGCCGCGGGCCCGTCGGCGGTTCCCGGCGCGACCGGGGCCTCCGGCTCGGGCGCGGGCGCGCCGGCGGGGCGCGGGTCGTCGGGCCGTCGGTCCGGGCTGCTCGCTGCGGTCACCCCGGAATCCTAGGTCGGGGCGCGGCGGCCCTAGGCTCGACGGCATGGGAGCCGCCGACGCCGCCGCGCCGCGGTACCCGTCGACGATCGCCGCGCCGGTCGAGCACGAGCTCGTCGTGAAGAAGTCGCGGTTCCTCGCGCTCGTGCACCCCGTGGCGAGCGTGGCCGAGGCCGACGAGGTCGTCGCCGCCGTCCGCAAGCGGTCGTGGGACGCGCGTCACCACTGCGTCGCCCTGGTCGTCGGCCCGCACGCGGAGCAGCAGCGGTCGACCGACGACGGCGAGCCCTCCGGGACGGCCGGCGTGCCGATGCTCGAGGTGCTGCGCCGCCGCGAGCTCACCGACGTGGTGGCGGTCGTGACGCGGTACTTCGGGGGTGTCCTGCTCGGCGCGGGCGGCCTGGTCCGCGCCTACTCGACGGCGACGTCGGAGGCCCTCGACATCGCCCGGCTGGTCCGCCGCAGCGCCGCGGTGCGGGTCACCGTCGACGCACCGCACGCCGACGCCGGCCGGCTCCACGGTGTGCTCCGGGAGTGGGCGGCCGGGCACGACGCCGGGCTGGAGGACGTCGCGTACGGCGCGGCGGCGCGGTTCACGCTGCTGGTACCGCCCCCCGAGCTCGACGCGCTCGACGCGGCCGTCGCGGCGGCGACCGCCGGCACCGTCCACGCGGTGCGCGGGGGCACCGAGGTCCTGTCGCGCTGAGGCGGCCCGGCGGCGGCGCCGGCGCGGGGAGCGGCCCGCCCCGGCCGTGCCCGCACCGCTCGCGCGCCGCGCGTCAGCACCACGCACGGCCGGTGCCGGCGGGCGGTCGCGTCACCGCGCGCGGGTCGCCTGCAGGGGCAGCCAGGCGGACAGGTCCGCGCGCTCCCCCGAGGCGTGCACCCGCCCGGCCCCGACCGCGTCGTCCCACGTGAGCGCGCCCGTCACCAGCTCCAGCCACGTCTGCGGGTCCGTCTCCACGACGTTCGGCGGCGTGCCGCGCGTGTGGCGCGGACCCTCGACGGCCTGCACGGCTCCGTCCGGTGGCACCCGGACCTCGACGGTGTGGCCCGGCGCGACATCGGCCAGCTCCTCGAGCGTGAACCGCACGGCGGTGCGACGCGCCCGGGTGTCGGCGGGGTCGGCGCGCCACGCCGCGACGGCGGCACGGCCCGCGGCGGGCTCGGTTCGGCGGCGGGGAGGCATGCTGCCATTGTCCCGGCCATCGGGCGGTCGGCGCCGCCCGTGCGAGCATGCCGTCATGAGCGACGCCCCGCAGCCCACGCCCCCGACGTCCGGGCACACGCGCCCCCGTGCCGGGCGGGCGGCGCTGTGGGGAAGCCTCGGCGCCGCGGTCGCCGGGCTCGCCGCGGTCGGCATGGTGATCGCCCTGGCGGTGCGCGCGGGCTGACCTCCGGCCCCGGCGACGGGCAGGCGCCGCGGGCCCGTCTCAGCGCGGCGGCCGCGCCCGCTGGAACCGGTGGTACGCCGCCGTGGCCCGGCGGGTGCGGTGGCGCTCGGCGGCGGCGAGCCCGGCGTCCGCGCGGCGCTCCTGGTAGGCGGCCTCCCGGGCCAGCCGGCGCCACGAGTCCAACCGCCGGGCGCTGAGCGAGCCGTCCTCGACCGCCGCCAGCACCGCGCACCCCGGTTCGCTCCGGTGCGCGCAGTCGGCGAACCGGCAGTCCTCCGCGAGCTCGGCGACGTCGGCGAACGCCGTCTCCAGCGCCGCGGCGTCCGCCACCAGCCCCACGCCCCGCAGCCCCGGCGTGTCGATCAGGCTCGCTCCGCCCGGCAGCGGCACGAGCTCGCGGTGCACCGTGGTGTGGCGCCCGCGGCCGTCGGCGCGCCGGTCGCCGGTCGCCATGACCTCCGCCCCGGCGAGGGCGTTCACCAGGGTCGACTTCCCCGCCCCGGACGGCCCCACGACGACGAGGGTGCGCCCCGGGCCGAGCAGCGCCCGCAGCGGCTCCAGCCCGTTGCCGGCCGTGACGCTCACCGCGTGCACGTCCGCGCCGATCGCCACCGCCCGGACCTCGTCGGCCATCCCCTCGGGGTCGGGCACCAGGTCCGCCTTGGTCAGCACGACCACCGGCACGGCGCCCGAGCGCCAGGCCAGCGTCAGCAGACGCTCCACGCGGCCCGGGCTCGGGTCCGGGTCGAGGTGCTCGACGACCAGCACCACGTCGACGTTCGCGGCCAGCACCTGCTCCCGGGACGTGCGGTCGGCGCCGTCGCGCACCACCGCCGTGCGCCGCGGGAGGACGGCGACCAGCCGCGGGCCACCGTCCGCGCCGTCGGCGCCCAGCAGCACCTCGTCGCCGACCGCCGGCGGCACGCACTCACCGGGCGTACCGGCCGCGTCGAGCACCGGCACCAGGCCGTCGCCGGGCAGCGCGACCCGGAGGACGTCCCCTGCCCCCGCGCCCGGGACTGCACCCGCGGACACGTCGGCGTCCGCCCCACCGGAGCCACCGGGCAGCACGAGCACCGCCCCGCGGTCGACGCGCACGACGCGCCCCGAGGCGACCTCACCGGGATCGACGGACATGCCCCGACCGTAGGAACCGCCCCGCGGCGGACGCGAGCCATTTCCGCGGCCCCGTGCGACCTGCGCCCGCGGCTCCCTCCGTCGAGAGTCCAGGACACGCCGAGGACCTGCGCCGAACCCGGGCGTGTCCTGGCATCTCGGCGCAGATCGCACGCAGGCGGGCACGCGCGGCACGCAGGGCGAGCGCGCGCAGCACGCAGGGCGGGCGCGCGCGGCA
>NZ_JBCLVN010000019.1:0-5148 GCF_039548315.1 Cellulomonas olei | reverse complement strand
GGGGTGGCCGCCGGCCCCTCGGCCGCAGGTGCCCCGGCGCCTGGCGCTACCCCCGCGGGTGCCGTGCCGCCCCGACCCGACCGCGCCGCCCGCTGGGCCGACCGGCCCGCACCCGTCGCCCCGGCGCAGGGGAGCCGCCCCGGGAGCGGACCCGCGGGGCAGGAGCGCGCGTGGGTGCCGTCCGGCGGCGTCGCGCCGGCTGCACCCCCGACGGCCGTCACCCCCGCCGCACCGGTCTCCGGCGCGCCGCAGGGTCCCGGGCAGCCCGGGTCCCGGACGTCTGCACCCGATGCCGCGGCGGGGAGCCGGCCGGGACCCCGGTCGTGGTCGCCCGCCCCGCAGCCCGGCGCGCCGTCCGCGTCCGGGGCGCCGGTTGCCGGGACGCGTCCGGCGAGCCCCGCCGGCCCTGCGGTCACGGGCGCCGCCGCTCCGCCGTCCGCAGGTGCCGCGCCCGGCGCACCGGCTCCGGCCCCGTCGCCGTGGGCGTCGCTCCCTCCCGCCGCCGCGAGCCCCGCCCCGGCCGCGGAGCAGGCGTCGGACGAGGACGACGTCCCGGTACCGCAGTGGCAGAGCCTGCTCAAGGCGATGGCTCCCGCGCCGGTCCCCGAGGCCGAGCAGACCGACCCGACCGGCACCCTGGTGCCCGCGTCGGCCGCCGAGGACGTCGACGACGAGCCGGAGCAGCCCGAGCGCCTGCGCCGGCCGCTGCCGTTCACGTGGCTGCAGTGGATCATCCTGGCGGTCGTGGCGTTCGTGCTCGGCTTCCTCATCATCTTCGTCGCCAACACGGCGTCGGACAGCGCCACGGCCGCCGGGCCGTCGGTCCCCGCCGTCGCGCTCGCGGCCACCAGCGCCGCACCCTGACCTGCCCCACCCCATCGAACCGAGGAGTGCCGTGCCGGCATCCGACCGCGCCGTCGAGCTCACCGTCGCAGCAGCCCGTGCTGCCGCCGACCTCAAGGCCCAGGAGATCATCGCCCTCGACGTGAGCGGCCAGCTCGTGCTGACCGACGCGTTCGTCATCGCGTCGGGCACCAACGAGCGGCAGGTCGGCGCGATCGTCGACGCCGTCGAGGAGTCCCTGCACAAGCTCGGCGCGAAGCCGCTGCGCCGCGAGGGCAAGCAGGAGGGCCGCTGGGTCCTCATCGACTTCGGCGACGTCGTCGTGCACGTGCAGCACGCCGAGGACCGCGTCTACTACGCGCTCGAGCGGCTCTGGAAGGACTGCCCGGTCATCGAGCTCCCGTCGGACGTGCACGGGACGCCCGAGGGAGCCGAGGCGGGGGAGTGACCGCCGGGCGCGTCGTCCTCTGGCGCCACGGCCGCACCGCCCACAACGCGAGCGCGCGGCTGCAGGGCCAGTCCGACATCCCGCTGGACGACGTCGGCCGGTGGCAGGCGGAGACCGCCGCGGCGGCGCTCGCGAGCCGGTACGCCCCGACCCGCATCGTGTCGTCCGACCTCGGGCGCGCGCGGGAGACGGCGCAGGCGCTCGCCGACCGCACGGGCCTGCCCGTGCACACCGACACGCGGGTGCGTGAGCGGTCCTTCGGGGAGTGGGAGGGCATGACGTCCGCGGAGATCGCGGAGCGCTGGCCCGAGCAGCACGCCGCGTGGGTGTCGGGCCGCGAGCCGGAGCGGGTCGGCGCGGAGACGCGCGTGGACGTGCTCGCCCGCATGGTCGAGGGCGTCACGGAGCTGGCCGGCGCGCTGGAGCGAGACGACACGCTCGTCGTCGTCTCGCACGGCGCGGCGATCACCCTCGGCGTCGTGGGGATGCTCGGGCTGCCTCCGACGTGGAAGGGCATCTCCGGCATGTCGAACGCCCACTGGACGGAGCTGCGGCCCGGGCGCCCCGGGTCCGGCCTGGCGTGGCGCCTGGAGGCCCTGAACGTCGGCCCGGTGCACGCGTCGTCGGACTGGAACGCCGGCCCCGACCGCCCCGCGCCGACGATGGACGAAGAGGTGCGAGACCCCGCGTGACCTGCCGATTCGCGTCCGGGCGAGGCGTCGAGTAGAGTTCAGGTCGCCCGCTCAGCGGGTGGTGTGACGGTCTACGGGCCTGATCACGGGGCTGTGGCGCAGCTGGTAGCGCACCTGCATGGCATGCAGGGGGTCAGGGGTTCGAGTCCCCTCAGCTCCACCGACGTAGCAGGTCAGAGGCCACGCCGGCATCCTGGAGACAGGGCCCGGACGTGGCCTCTTGGCATGTGATGACACGTGAGGACCGCGACGTGCCGTCGTGCACTGCGACCTCGATCGGCGTGGTCCCGGGGCGCGCGGAGGTGCCCAGGAGCACCTCGCGGATGTCACCGATCCCGTCGTCCGGCGTCGGCCGGGCCCCCTTCAGGCCGACCGACGCCCGACGTCAGGCCCTTCCGTGCGCCAGCATCCAGTCGGTCACGTCAGGCGCGAACGCGTCCGACCACGTCGGGCCGTGCTTGCCGCCCACGATCGTCCAGAGACCGACCTCGGTGCCCTGGGAGCAGGACCAGCTGCTCGTCACGGTCTCGGGGCCGGGGAGCGTCGAGTCGTAGTCCGCGGTGCCCTGGGTCGCGCTGTCCTCGCACTCGTCGATCGCTCGCCAGTCCGCGACCGTCTGCTCAGCCCCCGGATAAGGATCCCCCGGGCCGACACTGCCGCCCGTGTAGCTGATGACCTCGTCGGTGTCGGCCTGCACCTGCAGGACGCTGACGGGCTGGCCCGGGGCGCACGCCGACGGGTCGACGTCGTTCTCTCCGGCGACCGACACGGCCGCAGCGATCAGGTCGGGGTGGTGGCACGCCATGCGCAGCGCCATGAACGCGCCGTTCGAGTGGCCGATGACGAAGACCCGCTTCGCGTCCACCGCGTACTGCGCCTGGATCGTCTCGATGACGCTGGTCAGGAAGCCGTCGTCGTCCGGGTCGACACCGTCGAAGGAGCAGCAGGCGCCTGTCGCGTTCCAGTACTGCTTGCCCGCCCTGTCGACGAGGCCCTCCGGGTAGGCGAGCAGGTAGCCCTTCGCCTCCGACTGGTCCCGCAGGCCGAGGTAGGTGGCCGTGCTCTCTCCGACCTCCGAGTAGCCGTGCAGCGACACGACCAGGGGCGCAGGTTCGGCGGCGTCATAGCCGGAGGGGACGTCGAGGGTGAACGTGCGGTCGTCGAGGTCGATGGTGCCCGAGCCACCCGGTGCGACCAGGGTGGGCGTCGGCGTCGGCGCAGCGGCGTCCGAGCCGCCGGTGCACGCAGCCAGCACGAGCAGCAGGGCAGCGGCCCATGCACCGGTCTTCCGCGCGGACGTCATCGTCATGGGCGGATGATTGCGCAGGTCAGAGCGATTGAGCAAATGGCTCCTGCGTCGATTCCTGCGCGGTGACCGACCAGACGGGCGAAGGAATTCGCCCCGGGTTCCAGGGGACACTCCGTCCCCGGAGGGTGGGCATCATGGCTGCGCCGAGGACGCACCTGGACGCGCCGGGTGTGCGCGCATTCAGGCTCGTTGAACGCGAAGAGAGCCCCGATGACGCCCGGCGGCGTCCCGGCGGACAGGGGACCAGGTCGGGTGCGGAGGGCGCGCAGGGTATCGAGCGTCAGGGCGGAGATCTCGCACGGGAGGAACCTGATTCCCCACTGATCGTCGGTCTCGGCGTTCACTCGAACGGGGTGGCGTGGGGACCAGGAACGGCAGGACCAGCCCGACCGGCCGGCGTCGCCTCGTGATCCGCGGGCGGGTGTCCGGGGTGGGACACCCGTGCGCGTCCCGGAGCTCGCCCCTACCCTCGGGGCCGTGACCCGACCCGTCCGCGCCGCCGTCGCGCTGTCCGCCGTCCTGCTGCTCGCGTCCTGCGGTGGGGGAACCGCGTCGCCGGAGCCGGGCGCCTCGACCGCCTCCCCGTCGTCGCCCCCCGCAGCCCCGAGCAGTGCGCCGCCGGCCGCAGCGGCCCCCGGCGTCGTGGCCCCGTCGGAGTGCGACGACGTCGACCTCTCACCCGGCGCCGCCGTGCCGGGCGATGTGCTCGCGGCGTGCGTGGTCGCGTTCTCGACCGCCGCGGGGACCGGGCACGAGCACCTGGAGTCCGGGTCGGACTCGGCGGAGGTCGACTTCGTCTACGGCGAGCGGCCCGAGATGGCGGGGACGATGACGACCAGCGAGGGCCCGCGGCAGTTCGTGCTCACGCAGGACGAGGCGTGGGTCACGTTCGACGGCGTCTGGGTCCGCGGGGACCTGACCAGCAGCGACCCGCAGGCCCTGCTCGCCGCGACGGTCGGGGAGGCGTACCGCGCCGCCGCGGACCCGTCCATGACCGCGGCCATGATCGGCTCGGTCGGCTGGGAGGTGCAGCCCGACCAGGACGTCCTCACCCAGGAGGACGGCACCGGGCTGCACGCCTGGCGGCTGGAGGCGACCGAGCCGTTCGACGCGCTCGGCGCCCGGGTCGTCGAGATGGTCGTCTGGCTGGGGTCGGACCACACGGTCGCGGGCAACCAGGCGACGGTCGACGTCGGCGGCATCCAGACGACGACGGTGCAGCGGTACAGCCGCTGGGGTCTCCCGGTGACGATCGAGCCGCCCCGCCCCTGACGGGCCCCGCGCGCCCGGCCCTCGCCCTGTCTCACTCGTCCCGCGCGCCCCCGATCGAGCCCGCGCGCCCCGGACTCTCGCCCCTTCCGCGCTGCCCTCGCACGTCCGCGCGGCGTCGTCGAGAGACCAGGACACGCCCGGGATGAGCACGCGCACGCGGCGTGTCCTGGACTCTCGGCGCGGGGGCGCGGGGGCGCGGGGGCGCGAGTGCGGAGTGCGGGTGGTGGGCGCGCGCGTGAGTGCGCGCGTCCGTGCTGGCCTCGCACGCCCGCGGGGCATCACCGAGAGTCCAGGACATGCCCGGGACGAGCGTGCACACACGGCGTGTCCTGGACTCTCGGCGCGGGGGCGCGGGGGCGCGGGGGCGCGAGGGCGGAGTGCGGGTGGTGGGCGCGCGCTTGAGTGCGCGCGTCCGTGCGGGCGTCGCACGCCCGCGGGGCATCACCGAGAGTTCAGGACATGCCCGGGACGAGCGTGCACACACGGCGTGTCCTGGACTCTCGGCGCGGGGGTACGGGTGCGAGTGCGGGTGGTGGGCACGGGTGCGGGGCTGGGTGAGGTGCGCGGGGGTGGGTGCGGGGTGC
>NZ_JBCLVN010000018.1:0-93225 GCF_039548315.1 Cellulomonas olei | reverse complement strand
TCACCGAGAGTCCAGGACATGCCCGGGACGAGCGTGCACACACGGCGTGTCCTGGACTCTCGGCGCGGGGGTACGGGTGCGAGTGCGGGTGGTGGGCACGGGTGCGGGGCTGGGTGAGGTGCGCGGGGGTGGGTGCGGGGTGCGGGGGTGGGCACGGGTGCGAGGTGGGTGCGGGGTTGGGTGAGGGGTGCGGGCGCGGATGCGGGTCCGCGAGGGGTCCGGCGCGGTAACCTCGCTGGTCGTGGAGCTGGACCCGGAGTTCGTCGACGCACCCCCGCAGCCCGACCCGTCGGCGCCGCCCGAGACGTTCCCGAGCGGGACGCACGCCGAGCGCGTGGCGACCGCCCGGCGGATGCGCGCGGCGGACACCGGGCAGTTCGGGCCCGTGCCGGCGCCGGGGGTCGAGCGTTCGGAGCTGTCCGTGCCGACCCGGGCCGGCTCGATCGCCGCCCGCCTCTACCGGCCGCACGGCGTCTCCGCCCCCGGCGCGGGGTTCGCCGTCTGGGTGCACGGCGGCGGCTTCGTGCTCGGTGACCTCGACACGGCCGAGCACACGGCGGCCGAGCTCGCCCGGTGCTCGGGGCTGCCGGTCATCAGCCTCGACTACCGGCGCGCGCCCGAGCACCCGTTCCCGGCGGCCGTGGAGGACGCGCAGGACGCCGTGACCTGGCTGACGGGAGAGGGTGGCGCCGGCCTGGGTCTGCGCGGGCCGTACGCGGTCGCGGGCGACTCCGCCGGCGCGTCGACAGCGCTCGCGGTGTGCCAGCTCGCGGTGCGCGGCGAGGTCCCGCGGCCGGCGTTCGCGCTGCTCGCGTACCCGGACGTGGACCACGTGGCGACGCGCCCCGACGAGCGCGACGAGATCTCCCTGCTGTTCGAGCGGTCGTACCTGCCAGACGACGACGCCCGGACGGACCCGCTGGTCTCGCCGGTCCTCGCGTCGCCGGAGGTGCTGGCCGCGCTGCCGCCGAGCCTGCTGCTCATCGCGGAGCGTGACGGGTTCCGCGCCGGCGAGGAGCGGTTCGCCGGGCTGGTGCGCGCGGCGGGCGGCCCGCTGACGGTGCTCACGGCCGGCGGGATGCCGCACGGGTTCCTCGACCAGACGTGGCGCTCGCCGGTGGCCCGCACGCACGCCGTCGCGGCGTTCGGCCTGGTCGGTGCGGCGGTCCGGGAGGCCGCGGCGGCCGACGTCGGCTGAGCCCGGCCCCACCCGGCCCCACCCGGCCCGGCCCGGCCCGGCCCGGCCGCTCAGGCCAGCAGCGGCAGCCGCCCGACCACGCGGTCGACGCGGTTGCGCGGCCCCACGACGCCGACGGCGAGGTAGCCCAGGTCCGGCCCGGTGCGCCGCGCCACCTCCGCCAGGTACTCGTCGTAGACGCGGGTGTGCTGGGCCGCGGCGGGCATGTCGACCACCAGGACGCCGTCGGAGGCGCCGGCCTTCTGGCGGACCGCCGCCAGCTGCTCGGGCGTCGCGCCCAGCACCGTGCACCCGGCCCACGGCAGGCCGGGGTGGACGGTGCCGTCCGCGTCCGTGGCGTCAGGGCCGAGCAGCCCGGTCACGGCGGCCCCGGTCGCCGCAGCGACGCAGACGGCGGCGTTGGTCGCCCGGCCCGCGGGCAGGGACGCGTCGACGACGACGACCCACTTGAGGCGCGCCCGGCGGGTGGGTGCGGCGGTGTCGATCTCCTCGGGCGTGAACCCGAACGGTGTGGCGCTCATCGGTGCTCCAGGGGGACGGAGTGCGGCGGACCCGGCGAGCGTAAGGACATCCGTCGGCTGCCGTTGACCGCTGCCGGACGTCGTCCGGATGATGGGGCCGCATGGAGCACATCGACGAACTTGATGCGGCGATCCTGGCGGAGCTGCAGTCGGATGCACGGCAGACGAACCGCGGCGTGGCAGCCGCCGTCGGGGTCTCGCCCACCACGGCGCTCGACCGGACGCGCGCGCTGCGCCGGCGGGGGATCATCCGCGGCGCGCTGCTGGACGTGGATCTCGCGAAGGCCGGGCGCCCCGTCCAGGCGCTCATCAGCGTCCGCGTGCGGCCGCCGTCGCGCCGCACCATCGAGGCGTTCCGGGACTGGGTCGGCGCGCTGCCGGACGTGCTGGGGGTGTTCGTGGTCAGCGGGGACGACGACTTCGTCATCCACGTGGCCGTCCCCGACAACGACAGCCTCTACGCGTTCGTGATCGACCGGCTCACGCAGCGCTCGGAGATCAGCAACGTGCGCACGACGGTCGTGTACGAGCACCTGCGGAACCGGAAGGTGCAGGTCCCGCCGCGTCGTGGGTGACCGGGACGCGCCGCGGCCGGCCGGGACCCGCGCGCCCCGGCCGGCCGCCGTCCGTCCCCCTGCGGCTACAGGCTCCCGGCCCCGATCCGCTCGGCGATGTCGTCCGCCGTCAGCCAGCCGGACGTGAGCGCGAAGCCGTTCGCCGACCCAGGGATCGGCAGGCTGTACGACTCGCCGAACAGGCCGCCGGCGTCGCACCCCACGCTGTACAGGCCGGGGATGGGCCGGCCGTCGGCGTCGAGGCACCGCATCCGGTCGTCGATCCGGATCGCGCCCATCGTGACCATGATCCCGGTCTCCATCTTCACCGCGTAGAACGGCGGCGTCATGACCGGGAGCAGGAACTTCGCGGGCTTGTGGAACCGGCTGTCGACGCCGTCCCCGCAGGCGGCGTTGTACGCGTCGACCTCGGCGCGCAGCACGGCGGGGTCGACGCCCATCGCGGCCGCGAGGTCCTCGATCGTGTCCGCGCCGACGACGTTGGTGCGCGCGGGGTCGGCGGCGTCGGCCGCGATCTCGTCGGGCAGGCCGACCAGCTTCTCGCCGTTGCGCACGTAGATGCCGAGCCCGACCTCGTTGCCGTCCTCGACGAGGTGGCGCACCGTCCCGGAGTCGAACACCGACCAGAACATCGCGCCCGGCAGGCCCGCGACCACGTCGCCGGCGTTGCCGAAGCTCAGGGCCACGGCCTCGTCCGTGAACCGGCGGCCGTCCGCGTCGACCCAGAGGTACGGCTGGAACCCCGCCGCGTTGGTCTGGCTGGTGATGGTCTTGTCCCGCATGAACGGGAACAGCAGCAGCGTGCCGATGGACCGGTGCTCCGTCCCGCCGGCGTCGAGCACCATCCGCAGGCCGTCCCCGGTGTTGCCGGGGCCGCCGACGTTGATGAGCCTGCCGCCCAGCGCGTCGTAGCGCGTGTAGCGGTCGATCAGCTCCGGGTTGCCCGCGTAGCCGCCGGTGGCGACGACGACGGCCCGTGCCCCGAGCCGCACGTCGGCGCCGTCCGCGTCCCGGGCGGTCACGCCGACGACCCGGCCGGACCCGTCCTGCAGCAGCGACGTCGCGCTGGTGCCGAGGAACACGTCGACCCCGCGGTGCCGCGCGTCGGCCTCGAGCAGCTCGATGAGGTGGGCGACCTCGCCCTGGGGCAGGTGCCAGGTCACGAGCTCACCGGGCTGGTCCACCGCGGTGACCGTGACGTCCTCGTAGACGGCGCCCTCCTCGTCGCGCATCTTGGCGATCGTCGTCGCCGCGTTCTCCACGAACCGGGACACGATCGACGCGTCCGCCCGCCAGTGCGAGTAGTCCAGGTACGTGTCGAACGCCTGGGTCTTCGTGACGGTGATGCCCCGCTTGGCCTGCTCGTCGGACTCGAACGCCGCGTGGCCCTCCGCGAACGCCGAGCTGCCGCCGGTGCGCTCCTCCTTCTCCAGCAGGGCGCACGTCAGGCCGTCCTTGGCCGCCTGCACCGCGCACGACAGGCCGGAGGCGCCCCCGCCGATGACGACGACGTCGTAGTGGGAGTCGAACTGCTCGCTCATGATGCTCTCCTGATCCGGAACTCGTGACTGCTTCAGCCCTGCAGTGCCGTGATGAGCGCCGGCACCACCTCGTACAGGTCGCCCACCACGCCGTAGTCGGCGACGCGGAAGATGCGGGCGGCCGGGTCCTGGTCCACCGCGGCGACGACCTGCGCGCCGCGGACGCCCTCCAGGTGCTGCGGCGCCCCGGAGATGCCGACCGTGAGGTACAGCCGGGGCGCGATGTGCCGGCCCGACCGGCCGACGTAGCGCGACCGGTCCAGCCAGCCGCGGTCGTCCGCCACCGGCATGGAGCAGGCCACCTGCGCGCCGAGCGCGTCCGCCAGGCGCTCGATCAGCGCGACGTCGTCGCGGGAGCGCACGCCGCGCCCGAACGCGACGACCACCCGGGCGTCCTCCAGGCCGCCGGCCGGCTCCGCGGACGGGACCGTGGTCAGGGTCATCGCCGCGGGCGCCGCGGTGACGGGCCGGACGGTCCCCGCGACCGGGGCGGGCGGGGGTGCGTCGTCGTCCGCCCCGGCACCCTGGACGAGCAGCGCCACCGGGGACGGCGAGTCGAGGGTCTCGACGACGGCACCGTCGAGCAGCGTGCGCCGGACCGTCCACGCGGAACCGCCCGTGCCGCCCGAGCCGTCCGTGCCGTCCGTGCCGCCGGCTGTCGGCTCGACGGCGACCGCACCGGTGAGCAGCCGGGCGCCGGCGAGGGCCGCCGCGGCTCCGAGGAGCGCGCGGGAGGCCGGGTGGGTCGTGCCCACCAGCAGGGCGGGGCGCTCGGCCGCGAGCTGCTCGGCGAGGGGTGCGGCGTACGCCTCGGCCGGAGTCCCGCCGGCGGGCTCGGCCCACAGCACCGGGACCCCCGCCGCGGCCACGGCGTCGGCGAGCGCGCGCGGTCCCACGACGGCGGCGCTCACGCCGGACGACGTCCCCCGCGCGACGCGCAGCGCCGCGGGCCACCCCGCGTCCGCGACGACGAGCCAGGCCCCGCCCCCGGGACCCCCGGCCGGGCGCACGTCGCCCGGGCCGGCGCTCACAGCACGCCCCCGGCGCGCAGGGCCGCCACGAGCTGGCCCGCCACCTGGTCGGGAGGGCCCTCGAAGACGCGCGTCGGCGCCGCCGGCGGCAGCTCGGTGCCGCGGCTGGTCACGTCGTGGGCGCCGGCGCCGATCCGGGCGAGCGTGAGGGGCGTCACCGGCCGCCGGCGCGCCGCCAGCAGCTCCTTCATACCGGGCGCGCGGTGGGTCCCGGACTCGGCGGCCACGCCCAGCACGAGCGGCGGCGCGGCGGTGATCGTCTCGGTGCCCGACGGCGACGGGCGGGTGACGCGCACGGCGGTCGCGTCCGCCGCGCCCGCCGTGCCCGCAGCGCCGGGCGCCTCCCCGACGGCGCTCGCGGCCGTGACACCGAGCAGGGCGGGCCACCCCAGCAGCCCCGCGAGCGCCGCGGGGACGCCGGCGCGCTCGGCCGCGTCCCCGACGACGACCACGTCCACGTCGCCGATCGCGCGGACGGCCGCCGCGAGGATCCCGGCGGTCGCCGCGTCGTCGGCCAGCAGGGGCGCGTCGCCGACCGACCACGTCGACCCGACGCCGCGGGCGAGCACCCAGCTCGCGTCCCCGTCGCCCAGGGTCAGCCCGGTGACCTCCCCGCCGGTGTCCTCGGCGAGCTGCCGCGCGACCGCGAGCGCCGCCGGGTCGTCCTCGCCCGGGGCCGTCCTCCCGCCGCGCCAGTCCACGGACCCGTCGGCCCGGACGCTCGCGGCGCCCGTGTCGCGGGCCCACGAGTACACGATCACCACACGCACGCCGGACCTCCTCGTCGACCGGGCGCACGGCGGCGTCCGGGTGCACGCGGGGGCACCGCGCGGCGCCCGCCCCCGTGCGGTTCCACGATGTCGCCGCGCCGCACGCGGTCACCAGCACCGACCGGTCCTGCCGGGGCGACCGATCGGCTACCCCCGGGGGGTAGGGGTCAGGGCACGAGCCCCTGGCGGACGCTGTAGACGGCCACCTGCACGCGGTTGCGGACGTGGAGCTTGTCCATGACGCGGCCGAGGTGCTTCTTCACGGTCGTCTCACCGAGGTGCAGGTCGCGGGCGATCTCCTCGTTCGACAGCCCGTCGACCAGCAGCCGCAGCACGTCCAGCTCCCGGGGGGTGAGGGTGTCGCAGACCCGCGGGCCGGCGTCGTGGCCGACGGGGCTGCCGGTGAGCTCGGCCAGCACCTGCGCGGCCAGCGCGCTCGACAGGGCGGTCTCGCCGCGCATGACGGCCGCGAGGTAGTCGTGCAGCCGGTGCGCCGGCTCGTCCTTGATCACGTACCCGTCCGCCCCGCTGCGCAGCGCCTGGTAGACGTCCTCCCCGAGGCGCGACATCGTCAGCATGACGACCTTGACCGACGGGTCCTCGGCGCAGATGCGGGCGGTCGCCTCGACCCCGCCCACCGGCTCCATGCGGACGTCCATCAGCACCAGCCGGGGGTGCAGGCGGCGCGCCAGGCGGATCGCCTCCGCCCCGTCGGCGGCGGCGGCGACGACCTCGAAGTCGGTCCACCGGCCGATCAGGGACGTCAGGCCGTCCCGGAACAGCGCGTGGTCGTCGGCCACGAGGACACCGGTGGGCTGCTCCACGCGACTCAGATCCTCTCCCGCACGTCGACACCCGGGCCGCCGACCACCCGGCCGGCCGGGTCCAGCGGCGCCTCGGCGACGACCAGCGTGCCGCCGCCCCGGACGGAGACCAGGGACAGCGAGCCGCCGACCTGCTCCATCCGCTCGCGCATGATCGACAGGCCGAGCCGCGAGTCCGGCACGCTCGCCGGGTCGAACCCGGCGCCGTCGTCCTGGACCTCCAGCCGCACCCGCGTCCCGGACGCCAGCAGCCGCACGACCACGGCCGTCGCGGCCGCGTGCAGGTGGCAGTTCGACAGCGACTCCTGGAGCACCCGCAGCAGCTGGGCCGCCACGGCCACCGGCACGCGGTCGGCGGCCGCCGTGTCGGGGCAGACCAGGTGCGTCCGGATCTGCAGCTCGCGGCTGAACGTGTCGAGGTGCGCCCGCACCGTCTCGAGCAGCCGCCGGGCGCCCAGGCCCGCGTCCGCGCGCAGCCCCAGCATCTGGTGGCGCAGGTTCTGCTGCAGGCTGCCGACCGCCCGCCGCAGCGCCTCGAGGTCCTGCGGGAGCAGCTCGGAGCCGGTCGCCACGTCCAGGCGGACGGCCTCCACCTGCATCCCCAGCGCCGCGGCCTGCTGGGCGAGGTCGACGTGCAGCTCGTCGCTGAGCCGCCGCCGCTCCTGCAGCGCGCCGAGCTCCTGCTCGCGCTCCCCGGCCTGCCAGCGGTACAGCGCGTTGCCGATGATCCGGCCGGCGACCGCCAGGAACGCCCGGACGTCCGCCGGCAGCCGGTACTCGCCGTCGAACGCCAGCAGCACCGCCCCCAGGTGGCGCCCGTCGGCGTGGATCGGCGCCACGATGCCGGACGTCCCGAACCAGGCCCGGAAGTCCTCGGGCAGCACCTGCCACGACGCGTGGTCCAGGTGGTCGGCCGCGGAGACCGGCCACTCCTCGGTGTTGATCCACGGGGCGCGCAGGTGCTGGTACGCCGGCATCGTCCGGAACCCGTCGCCCAGGACGCGGCGCTGCGCCTCGTCGGCGACCAGCTCCAGCCGCGTGCCCGTCCGGTCGAGCAGGAAGACCGGGGACAGCCGCGCGCCGACCACCTCCCGCAGCACCTCCGCCGCGCCGGTCAGCCGGTCCGCCCGGTCGCCGGGCGTGGCCAGCACCTCGTCGACCCGGACCAGCCGCGTCAGGAGCGCCACCACGTCGGCGTCGTGCACACTCCCGAGCGTAGGGAGGCGCCGCCGGACCGCCAGGGACCGTGGGCCCACGCCGCCCGCCCCGGACGGGTGCCGTCGGCGATACTGGGGCGGACGCCCGAGGAGGACCCCATGCCGCGGCACGACATCTTCGCCACCAGCCTCGCCAGCATCTACCCGCACTACGTCGCCAAGGCCGAGCGCAAGGGCCGGACGCAGGCCGAGGTCGACCAGGTCATCACCTGGCTCACCGGCTACGACGACGCCGGGCTGCGCCGCGTGCTCGACGACGGCACGGACCTGCGGACGTTCTTCGCGCAGGCGCCCGCCATGAACCCGAACGCCGGGCTCATCACCGGGGTCATCTGCGGGTACCGGGTCGAGGAGATCGAGGACCCGCTGATGCAGCAGATCCGGTGGATGGACAAGCTGGTGGACGAGGTGGGGCGCGGCAAGAAGATGACGTCGATCCTGCGCGGGAGCGACGCGACCGTCTGAGGACGCCCGTTCAGGCTCGCGGGATGTACCGGCCGAGGTGCTCCCTCAGTGGTGCGTCGCACACGTAGACGAGCGTTCCTCGCATGCCTCGGGTCAGCAGGACCGCGTAGATGTTCGTGACGAACTCCAGGAGCTCGTCGTCCGTGTAGGTCTTGCCGAGGGTCGGGTTGTTCTCCTTGCCCTTGGTGTCGAAGTAGTTCGACCGGTCGAACACGAGTCGCTTGTGCACCGGGTCGAAGCGCAGATCGGGCCCGATGATCACGCCGGCCACGTTGAGGTCGTACCCCTGCACGGTGTGGACGGATCCGACTTCGTCGACGGATCCCGGCGAGCTGATCCAGTCGCGTGCGGCGCTGTTCCACCGGAGCTGGAGGCCTCCGACGCTGATGTCGTAGGCAGCACGGTCGTGGCGCGACCGCCACGGCCAGGCGTAGCCGGCGACAAGCCGGGCGAGGCCGTGAGCACGTTCCGCGGTGGCGAGTCGCTCCCGCATCGCGGCGATGTCGTCGTACAAGGCGAACTCGTAGTCGCCGAACGTCTGCGGTGCGACGAAGGGCGTGCTGCCCGGGCGCAGCAGGGCGCGGACGTACTCGATGTAGTCGCTCCCGCCGGCCAGTCGCATCTGCGAACGGAGGTGGAAGCGGTGGTCGAACGACGCCTCGGTCACCAGGCGTTCGAGCCGTTCCCTGGGCAGGTCGGCGGGCCGGACGCGCTGTGCCGCGTCGACCAGGAACAGTCGGTGGTCGCTCTGCGCCACGAGCCAGTCGAGCTGTGTCAGCTGCAGGTCGTCCTCTCCGAAGAGTCGCCGGTTGATCTCGGGGAACTTCGCGTTGAGCACGCCCGTGGCCTGGTTGGCGCGCTGGTTGAGACGGTGCGTCTCGTCCACGATGAGCAGGTCGAACCGGTCCTGCGACTCCCCGACCTGGAACGGGGTGAGGACCATCGACGGGCTCAGACCCGGCGTTCGGGCGAAGACCTTCTCGATCGTCCTGCGGAGCGACTGCTGGGGGACGACCAGTGCCATGCGGAAGTCGCGCAGCAGGCGGGCGTTCTCCGGAGTGAAGTACTCGGCGAAGACGGAGTCCGAGACCGGGTCCTCCGTCGGCTCCCAGCGCGCGATGTCGCGCAGGAGCTTGATGAGGTAGATGGCCACGACCGTCTTGCCCGTTCCCGGGTCTCCCTGGACGACGGAGGTGCTCTGGGTCCCCGTACCGATGTCGGCGAAGAGCCCGTCCAGCAGCGACTCCAGCGCGATCGCCTGGTCCGCGTTCAGCGCCTTGAACGGCGACAGCTTGAACAAGTCGCTGTTCTCGATCTCCGGGACGGACCGCTCGAAGAGGCCCGCCTCCCGCAGTTCCTCGGCGATCTCCGCGAAGGCGGCTCGGTAGGCGTCGCGGTCGAAGTAGTCGGCGTCCGTGACGCCCTCGTTGCGGTTGAGCACGCGGAACTTGCCGTCACCCGCGAACAGCCGGATCAGGTACGACTCGAGGTCGAGGCACGCCGACTTGTTGAACGTCTCGTCCAGGACGACTCGGGCTTCGGCCAGGTGCTGGCGATCGGGGTTCTCCAGGTGCTGCTTCAAGCGGGTCGCGACGCTCAGCGACTCGCCGACGTACACCTCGCCCGCGCCGTCCAGGGCGTACACGACCGGCCAGTTCGCGAAGCGCGGATCGACGTCCCTGAGCAGGCGGACGTGCGCCTGCGTGAACGGGAAGCGGTGGACCCTAGAGCTCGTCATACTTCGTGCTCCGCCCGCGCGCCTTCTCGACCGGGTACTTCTGCCGTGTCGTGGCGAGCTTGGACAGGACGATGTCGCCCGGGTCGACCCCCAGCTTGTCGGCGAGGAGGTACGCGTAGGTCAGGACGTCCGCAAGCTCGGCAACCACCCGCTCACGGTCAGACGCCGCGTCCCACTGGAAGCACTCGAGCAGCTCCGCCGCCTCGATGGAGATGCTCTTCGCCAGGTTCTCGGGGGTGTGGAACTGGGCCCAGTCGCGCTCGGCCACGAATGCACGGATCGCTTCGAGGACGTCGCGGTGCGGCATGGGACAACGGTAGGGGACGGCGGGGGTGTGGCAGGCGGTTCTGGATACGCGCCTCCGGTGGACGCGCCCGCCGCGCCGCGGCGAGGATGGCGGCCATGACCGAGACCGTCGCCGTCACGGGCGCCCTGGGCAAGGTGGGCCGGGCCGTCGTGCAGGACCTGCTGGACCACGGCTACGCCGTCCACGCCACCGACGCGCAGGGGCCATTCGGGGAGCGCGCCGGCCTGGGCGTGGACGTGATGCGCGCCGAGCTCACGGACTACGGGCAGGCGGTGGAGGCGCTCGCGGGCTGCACGGCCGTGGTGCACCTGGCGAACATCCCGCAGCCCGGGATGGAGTCGGCGCCGGAGACGCTGAGCCGCAACCTCGCCGCGAACGGCAACGTGTTCCTGGCGGCGCAGCGGCTGGGGCTGCGCAAGGTGGTGTGGGCGTCGAGCGAGACGACCCTCGGCCTGCCGTTCGACGTGCCGCCGCGCTACGCGCCGGTGGACGAGGACCACTTCCCGTACCCGACCTCGACGTACGCGCTGTCGAAGGTGCTGAGCGAGGACCTCGCGGCGCAGGTCGCGCAGTGGTCGGGCATCCCGTTCGTCGGGCTGCGGTTCTCGAACGTCTTCCCGCCCGAGGCGTACGCCCGGGTCCCCGCCTTCCACGGCGACCCCGCCCTGCGGCGGTGGAACCTGTGGGGCTACATCGACGCGCGCGACGCGGCGGCGTCCTGCCGGCTCGCGCTGGAGGCCACGACGTCCGGCTCCCGGAACGTCATCATCGCGGCGGCCGACACGATCATGGACACCCCGTCCGCCGAGCTCCTGGCCGCGGAGTTCCCCGACGTGCCGGTGCGGCGGGACCTCGGCACGTACGAGACGCTGCTCGCGATCGACGCCGCACGGGAGCTCATCGGTTTCGAGCCGCGGCACTCGTGGCGTGACGAGGTCGGGTCGCCGCGCCCGTAGCATCGCAGGCGTGCCCACGCCTGACTTCGTCCTGGACCTGCGCGAGAAGATCGGCCACGACCTGCTGTGGCTGTCGGGGGTGAGCGCGGTCGTCGTGCGGCCGGTCGCCGGCGGTGCACCCGGCGCCGAGGAGGTCCTGCTGGTGCGGCGCGCCGACAACGGGGCGTGGACGCCGGTCACCGGGATCATCGACCCGGGGGAGGAGCCGGCGGTCGCGGGTGCGCGCGAGGTCCTCGAGGAGACCGAGGTGGTCGCGGTCGCCGAGCGCCTGGCGTGGGTGCACTCGTTGCCGCCGATGACGTACGCGAACGGCGACCGCTCCCAGTACCTGGACCTGACGTTCCGCTTCCGCTGGGTGTCGGGGGAGCCGGGGCCCGGTGACGGCGAGAACTCCGAGTCGCGGTGGTTCCCGCTCGACGCGCTGCCGGAGATGTCCGCGGAGATGCACGCGCGCATCGCCCACGCGCTCTCGCCGGAGGAGGCCGCGCGCTTCGCGGTCTGAGCGGGTCGGCGGGCCCCGCAGGTAGGGTCGCGGACATGCAGGTGAGACCGTTCTCGACGTGCGACCTGGCGGGCATGTACCGCGTGTGCCTGCTCACCGGTGACGTGGGTGCCGACGGGACCCGGTTCTACCGCGACCCGGACCTGCTGGGTCACGTGTACGCCGCCCCGTACCCCGTGGCCGACCCGGGGCTGACGTGGGTCGTCACCGACGAGGACGGCGTGGCCGGCTACGTCGTGGGCACCGCGGACTCGCAGGCGTTCGCGCGCTGGCAGGAGGACGTGTGGTGGCCCCCGCTCCGGGAGCGGTACCCGCTGCGGCCGGAGGTCGCGGGTCTGCGCGACCACGACCTGCTGCGGACGATCCACGACGGCTCCCGGTACGAGGAGGAGCTCACCGCGGCCTACCCGGCGCACCTGCACATCGACCTGCTGCCGCGGGCCCAGGGGCGCGGGCTGGGGCGCACGCTCATCGAGACGCTCACCGGTGCGCTGCGCGGGCGCGGTGTCCCGGGCGTGCACCTGAAGGTCTCGGAGCAGAACACCGGCGCGATCGCCTTCTACGCGCGTGTCGGGTTCCACGAGGTGGCCACCGCGCCGTGGGGCCGGACGTTGGGGATGGACCTGCGCGCCTGAGGGTCGCGTGCGGGCGCGGGGTCCCGCTGCGGAGCGGGGCGGTCGCGTAGCGTGACCTGCAGCGGCGCCCACGCCCCGGGTGCCGCGCGGACGAGCGGGGAGGCTCCGGTGAGTGACACCGGGTACGGCGACTTCGAGTTCGAGCGGCGGTTCTTCGTGCGCACGCCGCCGATGGAGCTGCTGGCCGAGCCCGAGCCGGTGCTCATCGTCCAGTCGTACTTCCTGGCGCAGGACGGCTACGCCCTGCGGCTGCGGGTGCAGGCGGACGGGCTGCGGCTGCCGCTCGGCCCCGACGCCGACCCGCTGGCCGTCCTCGAGGAGGCCCGGGACGCGTTCGAGTTCTGCGCCGTCACGCTCAAGGGCCCGATGAACGTCGGCACCCGGTACGAGGCGGAGCGCGAGATCGACGTGACCGTCGGCATCGAGATGATCCGGCGCGGCGGCCACCGCATCGTGAAGAACCGCTACGCCGTCTGGCTGGGCGCGGACGGCTGGGTGGTCGACGTCTTCGGCGGGGCGAACGCGCCGCTCGTGGTCGCGGAGTGCGAACGCTCCGGCCCCGTCACGGACCTGCAGATCCCGGCGTTCTGCGTCACGGAGCTGACGGACGACGCCCGGTTCGCGAACGACGGGCTGGCCCGGGCGCCGTACAGCGGCTGGGCGGCGGACTTCGAGGCGGAGCTGCGCGAGCACGGGCCGCGCTTCCTCACCGACTTCGGCCACAACGACCTGCAGCGCCGGGGCTGACGGGCGCCGCCGGGCGCAGGCGGGCACCGGCGGGCACCGGTGCGGTGGTGTGGCCGACGTCTCTGGTCAAAGGTTGAAGGCTCAACTATTGTGGGGACATGACCGCAGCAGCCGCCACCCAGGACCGCCTCGCCGCCGACACCGCGATGGGACCCGTGACGCTCCTCGTCGCGGACCTCGACGCCCAGCTCCGCTACTACCGCGACGTGCTCGGGCTCGACGTCGTGGAGCGGCCGGACGCGCGGATCGAGGGCGTCGGGCGTCCCGACGTCGTCGTCCTGGGGCGGGGGAGCCGGCCGCTCGTCGTGCTGCGCCACACGCCGGACCTGCCGCCGACGAGCCGCGGCCAGGCCGGGCTGTTCCACACGGCGATCCTCTTCGACACCCGGGAGGCGCTCGCGGCCACGCTCGCGTCCGTCGCCTCCCGCGCCCCGCAGACGTTCGTGGGCAGCGCCGACCACCTGGTCTCCGAGGCGTTCTACCTCACCGACCCCGAGGGCAACGGCGTCGAGCTGTACTGGGACCGCGCCCGTGACCTGTGGCAGTACGACGCCCACGGACGCGTGGTCATGGACTCGCTGCGGCTCGACCCCAACGAGTTCATCCGGGGGAACGTCACCGACGCCGCGCTGGCGGCCCCCGCGGGCGCGCCCGTCGTCGGGCACGTGCACCTGCAGGTCGGCGACGTCGCCGGGGCGCGGGCGTTCTACGTCGACGCCCTGGGGTTCGACGTCATGGCCGAGTGGCACGGGGCGCTGTTCGTGTCGGCCGGCGGGTACCACCACCACATGGCGATGAACACGTGGAACTCCGCCGGCGCCGGCCCGCGCGCGAGCAGCCTGGGGCTCGGCGAGGTCACGCTGGTCGTCCCCGGGAGTGACGACGTGGGCGCCCTGCGGGAGCGGCTGGCGGCGCACGGCGTGGCGGTCCGCGACGACGGCGCCACGGTCACCTTCGACGACCCCTGGCGCAACGTCGTCCGCGTCCGCCCGTCCGCCTGACAGCACCCCCGTCCCCGCCCAGCTCGGCACGCCCAGGCGGCACGCCGGCGCGACACGCCGGGCCGGCGCCCGGAGCTGCCGAGCTCGGCGGTGGTGGGGGCGGGGTGTCAGCCCGCCATCGCCTCCGCCGTGTGGGCCGGGTCGACGCGCTCGGACTCGCGGACCGGGCCGGGCGGGGTGCCGTCGCCGAACGGGCGGCCGCCCAGCGCCTCGCGGCCGTGCGGGGTCAGCCAGCCGCGCAGGTCCGGGCCGGCGGGGACGATCTGCGTGGGGTTGATGTCCTCGTGCACCACGTAGTAGTGCCGCTTGATGTGGTCGAAGTCGATCGTGTCGCCGAAGCCCGGGGTCTGGAACAGGTCCCGCGCGTACGCCCGCAGCACCGGCATCTCGGTGAGCTTCGACCGGTTGCACTTGAAGTGCCCGTGGTAGACGGCGTCGAACCGCACGAGCGTGGTGAACAGCCGGACGTCCGCCTCGGTGATCGTGTCGCCGACCAGGTACCGCTGGGTCGACAGCCGCTCGGACAGCCAGTCCAGCCGGGAGAACAGCCGCCGGTACGCCCGCTCGTACGCCTCCTGCGACCCGGCGAACCCGCAGCGGTAGACGCCGTTGTTCACGTCGGTGAACACCTTCCGGGCCACCTGGTCGATCTCGTCCCGCAGGTGCTCCGGGTACAGGTCGGGGGCGCCCTCGCGGTGGAAAGCGGTCCACTCGGTCGACAGGTCGAGCGTCATCTGCGCGTAGTCGTTCGTCACCACCGCGCCGGACGGCACGTCGACGATCGCGGGCACGGTGATGCCGCGGTCGTACCCGGGCACGCGCCGGAAGTACGCGTCCTGGAGGCGGGGGATCCCGAGCACGGGGTCGACGCCGCCGGGGTCGAGGTCGAACGTCCAGGACCGCGCGTCGTGCGTCGGGCCGCACACCCCGAGCGAGATCGCGTCCTCGAGGCCGAGCAGCCTGCGCACGATGATCGCGCGGTTCGCCCACGGGCAGGCCCGGGACACCACCAGGCGGTAGCGGCCGGGCTCGACGGGGTAGCCGTCCCGGCCGTCCGCGGTGATGCGGGTCGTGAGGTAGTTCTGGTCCCGCACGAACTCCTCGCCGGACGTGACGTACGACCCTGCGGTGGTGAACTCCTGCTGCGTGCTCTCCGTGCCCATGGGGACGATCATCCCGTGCCGTGACGGCGTGCGCTCGGCGTCACGGGTGCCGCGGGCGTCGCGGGTGTCGGGAGGCGCACCTACAGTGGCAGGGAACCCTGTCCCCGGCCCCGGAGACCCGTGCCTGCTGCGTCCGCCCCCGCCGTCCGACCGTCCCGTCCCCGCCTCGTGGGCGCCGTCGTGGCGTCCGTGCTCGCCGTCGCGCTGGCGGCCTGCACCGGCGGGCCGACCCCGCCCGGTCCCAGCGCGACGCCGACGCCCACGGCCGAGCCGGTGAGCGCGCAGACCCGGGTCCCGGAGGAGCGCACGACCGTGCTGCCGAAGCGGTCCGCCGCGCAGACCGCGCTCGCGGCCAGCCGCGCGCTGTTCGCCGACGCCCCGGCCGTGGTGCTCGCCGCGGACGACGACCCCGCGACGATCGCCCCGGCGGCGTCCCTGGCGGTGGCGATCGGGGTCCCGGCGCTGGTCGCGGGGGTCGACGGGCTCGCGGACGAGATCGAGCGGCTCGGTGCCACCGACGTCGTCGCGGTCGGCGGGACCCCGGACGACCTGGACCCCTCGCTGCAGGTGCACGCCGTGGACCCCGGCGACGCGCCGGCGCTCGCGGAGCTCGGCGTCGCGGTCGAGGAGCCGCACGAGGTGGGGCCCGCACGGCTCGCCGGCGCGGTGGCCGCTCTCGACCGCCCCGGCACGACGCTGCTGGTCGGGCCGGCGCCGGACCCGGCCGCCGAGCCGTCGGGGAGCCCGACCGCGGCCCGCTCGACGCGGGCACCGGAGGCGACCGCCTCTCCCCGGGCGTCACGGGGTCGCACGTCGTCCCCGGAGGCGTCGAGGACCCGCGCGCCGTCGGGCGGGTCCTCGACCGCGACCACCGCCCCCGGCGCCGCGCCGTCGGACGGCGTCCTGCTCGACGGTGCGGGCCCGCGCGTCCTGCCGCCCGAGGCACCGCGTCGCGCCGCGGTCCTCGTGGACCTCGCCGAGGACCGCGCCGGCCGCACCGCCGCCGCGCTCGCCACCGCCCGGGCGGCCGGCGTCCCCGTCGTGGACGTGCCCGGGGGCGACCCGCGTTCGACCTCCGAGACCGTGGGCGCGCTCGACGGCGTCCGGACGGTCGTCGCCCTGGCCCCCGGCTTCGGCGCCGCCGCGGTCCTCGGCCCACGGGTCGCGGCGGCTGCGACCGGCGTGGAGCTCCCCGGCGGGGGGCAGCTCGTGTTCCCCCGCGGCGAGGACGGCAAGCGCTACGTGGCGCTGTACGGGACCCCCGGCACGCCGGCGCTTGGCGTCCTGGGGGAGCAGGACGTGCCCGCGACGATCGCCCGCGCCCGGCAGACCGCCGAGCCCTACGAGGCCCTGACCGACGACACCGTGGTCCCCACCCTCGAGATCATCGCGACCATCGCCTCGTCCGCCCCCGAGCCCGACGGCTCCTACTCCCGCGCGCGCAGCGTGCAGGACCTGCGCCCGCTGGTCGAGGCCGCGCAGGAGGCGGGCCAGGCGGTCGTCATCGACCTGCAGCCCGGACGCACCGACTTTGTCACCCAGGCGAAGCAGTACGCCGAGCTGCTCGCGTACCCGCACGTCGGCCTCGCGCTCGACCCCGAGTGGCGGCTCGCACCCGACCAGGTCCACCTCCGGCAGATCGGATCGGTGGGCGTCGACGAGGTCAACGCCACCGCCGAATGGCTCGCCGGGTTCACCCGCGAGCACCACCTGCCGCAGAAGATGTTCCTGCTCCACCAGTTCTCGCTGCGGATGATCACCGACCGCGAGCGGCTCGACACCAGCCACGACGAGCTGGCGGTGATCATCCACGCCGACGGCCAGGGCTCCCAGCCCGCGAAGGCCGACACGTGGCGGGCGCTGCGCCAGGGGGCGCCGGACGTGCACTGGGGGTGGAAGAACTTCTACGACGAGGACCAGCCGATGCTGGACCCGGCGCAGACCTACGCGGTGCAGCCGACGCCGGACCTGGTGACGTACCAGTAGCGCCGCGCGGTCAGGCGGGCGGTCAGGCGACCGCGCTGCCTGCCGCCGCCGCGGCTGCCCGCTCGTAGACCCGCTGGTGCCCGGTGATCGCCGCGAGCCGGAAAGGTCCGCGCGTGGTCGGCTCGACGACGTGCTCGCCGCCGTCCACCGGGTTCACGGGCGCGACGATCTCCAGGTACTCCGCGTGCGAGATCCGCTCGCGGTCGTCGAGCAGCCGGCGGTGGGCCGCGGCGCGCAGGTGCTGCCGGTACCCGGGCTGGACGACGCCGGTGAAGAACTCGCCGACGGAGCCGGAGCCGTACGAGAAGAACCCGATGCGCGAGCCGGCGAGGTCCTCGGTCGCGTGGTCGAGCAGCGACGCCAGCCCGATGTACATCGACGCGGTGTAGGAGTTCCCGATCTCGCGGTTGTACCGCAGGGTGTCCGCGATCTGCGCGGCCTGCGCCTCGGCGTCCCGGGGGCCGCCGGCGACGCGGGCGAGGTGGGCGTGCGCCTTGACCGCCATCTTCGTGAACGGCTGGTGGTAGACGAACGCGTCGATGTCGGCCAGCGCGGCGCCGCCCTGCGCCTGGAAGTCCTGCCACGCCCCGGCCAGCGAGTCCGTGTAGGCGCGCAGCGAGAGCCGGCCGTCGACCACCGCCGTCGAGCGGTAGTTCGGCCGCCAGAAGTCCATGACGTCCGTGGTGTGCAGCCCGGACACCGGCTCGATCGCGACCAGGCGCGGGTCTGCCGTGACCAGCATCGCGACCGCGCCGCAGCCCTGGGTCGGCTCCCCGGAGGAGCCCACGTCGTACCGCGCGACGTCCGAGCAGATCACGAGCACCTTCTGCTCCGGGTTGCGCGCGACGAGGGCGAGCGCCATCTGCAGCGCCGACGTCCCCGCGTAGCACGCCTGCTTCAGCTCGACGACGCGCGCCGACGGCGACAGGCCGAGCAGCCGGTGCACGTAGACGCCGGCTGACTTCGACTGGTCGATGCCCGACTCGGTGGCCAGCAGCACGGTCCGGATCGCGGCGCGGCCGGCGTCGTCGAGGTCCTCGACCAGCGGCAGCGCGGCCGCGGCGGCCAGCGTCACGACGTCCTCGTCGGGGGCGCACACGCTCATCCGGTCCTGGCCGAGGCCCACGGTGTACTTCGCGACGTCCACGCCGTGCACGGGCGCGAGGTCCGCCAGGTCGAGGTACCGGTCCGCGGTCGCGAAGGCCAGGTCGTCGATGCCGAGCTGCATGTCGGGGTGGGATCCTCTCGGGCTGGTCGCCGCCCGTCGGGCGGAGGGGCCCGGGGCGGGTGGCCCCGGGGCGTGGTGCTGAGTCACGGCGCCACGCGAGGCCCGGACGACTGTAGCCCCGCGCGCGGAGCCCGACCAGCGACGGCCGGGGTCTTCACGCGCCTCACACGGAACGCCCCCGAGGGCCGGATCCATCCCGGCGGTCGCGGGAGCCCGGCGCGGCCGGCGCCCCGCGCGTCGGGTCAGGCGGTGGTCGTGGGGCCCGCCGCGCCGCGCTCTAGGCGCAGGTGCGCGGCCATCAGCTCGCCCTGGTTCGTCTGGGCGGCCATGAGCGACAGCTCCCCGCACAGCACGGTCGCGGCGCACAGCACCGCCAGGCGCCGGGCGTTCGCGCCGGGCTCGCGCTCCTCCCGGCACCCGAGCCGCGCGAGGTTGTCCTCGACGAAGCCCAGGCCCTTGCCGTTGCCGACGGTCCCGACGACGAGGTTCGGCAGCGTGCAGGAGAAGTACAGGTCGCCGTCGCGGACCTCCGCGTGGGTGAGACCCTGCGAGCCCTCGACGATGTTGGCCGCGTCCTGACCGGTCGCCAGGTAGAACGCCAGCAGCATGTTCGCGTAGTGCGCGTTCGCCGAGCGCAGCCCGCCGGCCAGCATCGTCCCGATGAGGTTCTTGCGGATGTTGAGCTGGACGACCGCCTCGGGCGTGGTGTGCAGGAACCGCTCGACGAGGCGCCGCGGGACGACGATCTCCGTCACGACGTTCTTGCCGCGCCCGAGGATGCCGTTCACGGCGGTGGCCTTCTTGTCGGAGCAGTAGTTGCCCGACACCGACCCGTACCGCACGCCCGGCACCGTCGCCAGGACGTGGTCCATGAGGCGGTCCGCCGCGTTCGTCACCATGTTGTGGCCGGACGCGTCGCCCGTGGTCAGCTCGAACCGGACGAACAGCAGGTTCGCGGCGATCTGCACGTGCAGGTCGATCAGCCGGGCGAACCGGCTGCTGCCGGCGACGACGGCCTCGAGCTCCGCCCGGTGCGACGTCAGGTGCTGCCAGGCGGCCAGCGCCACGCCCGCGTCGTCCGCCTCCAGCAGCACCGAGCGGGACATCCGCTCGTCCACCAGCGTCGCGCGGATGCCGCCCTCGACCATCGTGGAGATCCGGGCCCCGCGGCGCACCGACGGCCACAGCGGGGACTCGTACGTCGCGAGCGGCACCTCCGACTCGCCGGTCATGACGTTGCCGCTGACCCGCACCGGGCCGACCCAGCGCAGCGGGACGGGCGCCGAGAGCTCGGACGCGTCGGCGACGGCGGGCATGGGGACCTCCGGGGTCGGGAGCGGGGCGTGCGGCGGCGCGCACGGGCCGGCAGGTGCCGGTCGATCGGGCGCGGCCGGCCGGGTGCGCGCCGGCGACGGCACGCGGGCGCGGTCGACCGCACCGCCTCAGCGTAGACGCCGTGCGGCACCGCCCCCGCGCCGCGCACCGGTCGGGCCGGGCGCGGTCCGCCGGAGCGGACGTACGGTGACGCCCATGACACGACCCCTCCGCATCGGAGTCCAGATCCAGCCCCAGCACGCCGACTACGCCCAGATCCGCGACGCGGTCCGCCGCGCCGAGGACCTGGGGGTGGACGTGATCTTCAACTGGGACCACTTCTTCCCGCTCTACGGCGACCCCGACGGCAAGCACTTCGAGTGCTGGACGATGCTCGGCGCGTGGGCGGAGCAGACCAGCCGCGTCGAGATCGGTGCGCTCGTGACCTGCAACT
The DNA here is from genome assembly GCF_039548315.1 of Cellulomonas olei. Taxonomy (NCBI): domain Bacteria; kingdom Bacillati; phylum Actinomycetota; class Actinomycetes; order Micrococcales; family Cellulomonadaceae; genus Cellulomonas; species Cellulomonas olei. The sequence goes on along the minus strand of NZ_JBCLVN010000018.1, from coordinate 73,052 downwards.
CGTACCGGAACCCCGAGCTGCTGGCCGACATGGCCCGCACGGTCGACCACATCAGCGGCGGCCGCCTGATCCTCGGCATCGGGGCCGGCTGGTTCGAGAAGGACTACGACCAGTTCGGGTACGAGTTCGGCACCGCCGGCTCCCGCATCGCGGACCTCGCGCAGGCGCTGCCGCGCATCAAGGCCCGCCTCGCGGCCGGCAACCCGGCGCCGACGCGCGACATCCCGGTGCTGATCGGCGGCGGCGGCGAGCGCAAGACGCTGCGGGTCGTCGCGGAGCACGCCGACGCGTGGCACTCGTTCGGCGACCTCGAGACGCTGACCCGCAAGAGCGCGATCCTCGACGAGCACGGCACCGCCGTCGGCCGTGACACCGCCGCCCTGGTCGAGCGGTCCGTGGGCGTCAGCGCCCCGCCGTCCGAGGTCGCGGCCCCGCTGGTGGAGGCGGGCGTGACCCTCTTCACGGTCGGCGTCGGCGGCCCCGACTACGACCTCTCCCTCGTCGAGCAGTGGGTCCGCTGGCGCGACACCCGCGCCTGACCCCGCACCCACCCCGCCACCGCCCCGCCACCCCCCGCCGAGTTCGGCAGTCCGGGTGCGAGTTCGGCAGTCAGAGCTGCCGAACTCGCGCCCGGACTGCCGAACTCGCGGGGTGGAGTGGGCCGGAGCGGGCGGGTCAGCCGACGTCGGCGCCCGGGAGGGTCGGCAGGGTCAGGGTCTCGTCGATCAGGGACTGCAGGTCCGCCAGCTCCGCGTCCGTCCAGCCCGGGGGCTCCGTGACGGCGGCCCACGCCGCCACCACCTGCGAGGCGTAGTTGTGCCCGTGCCCGTCCGGGACGCTGACGCCGAAGAACTGGTCCACGGTCACCTGCACGAACGTCAGGACGGGGAACCAGCGCACCCGGCCGGACACGTCGGGCCCGCGCGGCTCGGCGAGCCAGTCGGGCTGCCGGGTCAGCAGGTCCCACGACCACCAGACGACGGGGTCGGACGCGTGCTGCAGGTACGCGACGCGCGGGGAGTCCCAGGTCCCGGCTTGCGTGACGAGCCCCGTGCCGTCGGACGCGAACCGCACCGTGCGGCCGTCGTCGACGACCGGCTGCCACTGCGGGCTGCCGGGGTCGCGCTCCGCGGTGATCGTGCGCCAGAGCGGGGTGAAGTTGGGCGTGCCCACGTAGAGGGCGCCGTCGACGCGCGCGGTGAGGTCACCGACGGATCCGAACGGCGCCTGCGCCGCGAACGACCCGAGGCTCAGCCCGTAGGACACGAGCTGCGGCCGGTCGTCCTCCGGCAGCTCGGCCCACCGGGCGTGCACGGCGTCGAACAGCAGCCGCCCGGCCTCGGACGCGCGGTCGGCGTCGACCAGGAACGACAGCCAGCTCGGCAGGAACGAGTACTGGATGGTCGCGATCGCCGTGTCGCCGCCCCACAGGTACTCCAGGGCGGCCATCTGCTGCGGCTCCGTCCACCCGGTGCCGGTCGCGCCGGCCACCACGAGGACCGACCGGTCGAACGCCCCGGTGCGCTCCAGCTCCTCGACGGCGAGCTGCGCCCGACCCGCGGCGTCGTCGGCCGAGTCCAGCCCGGCGTAGACGCGGATCGGCTCGGTCGCCCGCTCCCCGGTGACCTCGGCGATCTCGTCCGTGGAGGGGCCCCCGGCCACGAACGCCCGCCCCTGGCGGCCGAGGGAGTCCCACGAGACCGCCGAGCCGGGCGACCCGGAGCGCAGCGGCGACGTGACGGGCTCGACCCCGTCGGGGGTGCCGGCGTTCGTGCCCGCGTACACGGAGTCGGCGACGTCGACGACCACCCGGAACAGCACGCCCGCGGCGAGCCAGTACACGAGCAGCGTCACCACGACGACCCCGAGCAGCGACGCCACGGAGGCGGGCACCCAGCGACCCAGCAGGCGCGACACCCGGCGGGAGAGCCGGCGCAGCGCGCGCCCCAGGGCGATCAGCGCCAGTCCGACGGCGAGCGCGAGGACCCCGACGAGGAACGCCGAGGACGTGCGCCGCTCCTCGCCGACCAGCACGCGGACGTCGTCCTGCCACTGGCAGCCCACCACCACGACGACCACGGCGAGCACGGGGCCGGCCCAGGACAGGACCCGCCACGCCACGCGGCGCACCCGGGCGGGCGGCAGGGGCAGCCCGGTGCGGCGGACCACCCACGCGACGAGGACGCCGAGGGCGTACCCCAGCGCGGCACCGACGCCCGCGATGAACCCCAGGTACAGCGTCGGACGGGGGAGCAGCGACGGGGTCATCGCGGCCGCCAGCCCGAGCAGCGCGCCGAGCATGCCGGGCCACGACAGCTCCCGGCGGGCGAACCAGCGACCCACCGCCCCCAGGACGCTCCCGGCGGCGCGTCGCGCCCGGTCCACGGCGGTCGGTCGGTCGGCGTCCACGGGCGTCCTCCGTCGAGCGGTCCGGGCCGTTCGGCGAACGCGGACGGCCTCCGCGATTCCTACCACAGGGCCCCGCCGTCGCGGCCGGTCCGCGTCCCGCAGGTGCCACGGCCCTACGCTGGACGCCGTGAGCGAGACGAGCGACCTGACCCCCGTCGCGCAGGACTACCTCAAGGTCATCTGGACCGCGCGGGAGTGGTCGACGGCGCCGGTGACCACCAAGATGCTCGCCGAGCGCCTCGGGGTGGGCGCCTCGACGGTGTCCGAGACGGTGCGGCGCCTCGCCGACCAGGGCCTCGTGGAGCACGCGCCGTACGCCGCGATCACCCTCACCCCCGAGGGCGTGCGCCACGCCGTCCAGGTGGTCCGCCGCCACCGGCTCATCGAGACGTTCCTGGTCAGCGAGCTCGGCTACGCCTGGGACGAGGTCCACGACGAGGCGGAGGTCCTGGAGCACGCCGTGTCCGACCTCATGGTCGAGCGCATCGACGCCCGGCTCGGCCACCCGACGCGGGACCCGCACGGCGACCCGATCCCCGCGCCCGACGGCACGGTGCCCGCCCCGGCGGCGCGCATGCTGTGGGAGCTCGACGGCGGGTCGGGTCGGATCGCCCGCATCTCCGACGCCGACCCCGGGCTGCTGCGGTACCTGGCGTCCGTCGGGGTGGTGCTGGACGCGGGCGTGGAGGTGGTGGAGCGGCGCGACTTCGCCGGCATGACGTCCGTGCGGGTGCTGCCCCCGGACGGCGGCGGCGACGCGCGCGCCGTCGAGCTGGGGGAGGTCGCCGCCCGGGCGATCTGGGTGCTGCTCGACGCCTGAGGACGGGGCCCGGGCGCCCGGAGTCGTCCGGGGCGGCCCGGCGCGCTGCCGGTAGGCTGGCCGGACCGGGACGCCCCGCCGACGCGGCCCACCGGACGGGCCGCCGCACCCGTCGGCCGTGCCCCCGCACGACCGGCCCGCGCGCGGCCGCACACCGACCTCGCCGCGGGAGCGCCCCCATGCACACCACCACCGGCACGCCCGCGGGCGACGCCGTCCTCGACCCGCACCTCGTGCGCCGTCGCGCCCGGCTGCCGCTGCTCGCCCTGGCGCTCGGCGGCTTCAGCATCGGCACCACCGAGTTCGCGACGATGGGCCTGCTCCCGATCGTCGCCGACGACCTGCGGGTCTCGATCCCGACCGCCGGGCACGTCATCACCGCCTACGCCCTCGGCGTCGTGGTCGGGGCGCCCCTGCTCACCACCGTGGCCGCCCGCATCGAGCGGCGACGGCTCCTGCTGCTGCTCATGGCGGCGTTCACCGTCGGCAACGTCCTGTCCGCCCTCGCCCCCACGGCCGGCTGGCTGGTCGCCGCGCGGTTCGTCGCCGGGCTGCCGCACGGGGCGTTCTTCGGTGTCGGTGCCGCGATGGGCGCCCACGTCGCCGGCCCCGGGCGCCGCGGGCAGGCCGTCGCGACGATGATGGCCGGGCTGACGGTGGCGAACGTCGTCGGCGTGCCGCTGTCGACCGTCCTCGGGCAGGCGATGGGCTGGCGGGCGGCGTTCCTCGCCGTCGGGGCGCTCGGGCTGCTGACGCTCGCCGCGCTGTGGCGGTGGCTGCCCGGCCTCGCCGTGCCGGACGGCGCGAGCGTCCGCTCGGAGATCGGGTCGCTGCGCAACGCGCGCCTGTGGGTCGCGGCCGGAGCGGGCGCCGTCGGGTTCGGCGGCATGTTCGCGGTGTACTCGTACGTCTCGCCGCTGCTCACCGAGGTCACGGGCCTCGCGGTCACCACCGTGCCCGTCGTCCTCGCGCTGTTCGGTGTCGGCATGACCGTCGGCACCCTGCTGGGCGGGCGGCTCGCCGACCGGTCCGTGCCGCGCACCGTCCTGCTCGGCTTCGCGGCGACCACCGTCGTGCTGGTCCTCGTCGCGGTGCTCGGGCGGTCGCCCGTCCCCGGCGTCCTGGCCGTCGTCGGGCTCGGCGTCGCGTCGCAGGTGCTCGGCCTGGCGCTGCAGTCCTGGCTCATGGACCTCTCGCCGCACGCACCGTCCCTCGGCGCCGCCCTGTGCCACTCCGCGCTGAACGTCGGCAACGCCGCCGGCGCCTGGGCGGGCGGCCTGGTCATCGCCGCCGGCCTCGGCTACCTCGCGCCCGCGTGGGTCGGCGTGGCGCTGACCGCCGTGGGCCTGACCGTCGCCGCCACCGCCCTCCGCCGCCCCCACTGACCCACCCCGTTCTCCCTCTCCCTCCCCTCCCCTCCCCTCCCTCCCCTCTCCTCTCCTCCCTCCCGTCGGAGGCTCCGAACGGGTTCGGAGGGTGTCCCGCGGGATCGTGGTGCTCCGCGGACCACCCCGATCCCGCGTGGGAGCCTCCGACGGGGCGGAGGTTGCGCGTGCGTGGGTGGGTGTGGGTGGTGCGCGTGCGGGGGCGGGAGGGGGCGGCGTCGGGGAGGGGGCGGCGTCGATAGACTTGCCCGGTGACCTCGCACGCCTCCGCCCAGCCCGACTCCGCCCCCGCCACCGGCCAGGACGTGCCGTTCCGCTACACGGCCGACCTCGCGCGCGAGATCGAGCTCCGGTGGCAGGACGAGTGGGTGGAGCGCGGCACGTTCTTCGCGGCGAACCCCACGGGGGCGCTGACCGACGGTGACGGAGCGCCGGCCCGCGCGGGCGCCCGCCCGTTCTTCGTCATGGACATGTTCCCGTACCCCTCGGGCGCGGGCCTGCACGTCGGGCACCCGCTGGGCTACATCGCGACCGACGTCGTCGCGCGGTTCCGCCGGATGCAGGGCGACAACGTCCTGCACGCCCTGGGCTACGACGCGTTCGGGCTGCCCGCCGAGCAGTACGCGGTGCAGACGGGGCAGCACCCGCGCACGACCACCGAGGCGAACATCGAGATCATGGCGCGCCAGCTCAGGCGCCTGGGCGTCGCGCACGACCCGCGCCGCTCGTTCGCCACGATCGACCCGGACTACGTGCGCTGGACGCAGTGGATCTTCCTGCAGATCTTCGAGTCCTGGTACGACGAGGACGCCGTGCGCCCGGACGGCGGGACGGGCGCGGCCCGGCCGATCTCGACCCTGGTCGCCGCGTACGAGGCGGGCCGCGCGCTGCCCGAGGGGCTGGACGGCGTGCCGGAGGGCGCGACGTGGGCCGACCTGGACGAGGTGCAGCGCCGCCGCGTCGTCGACTCCCAGCGCCTGGCGTACGTCTCCGAGACGCCCGTGAACTGGTGCCCGGGCCTGGGCACCGTGCTGGCGAACGAGGAGGTCACCTCCGAGGGCCGGTCCGAGCGCGGCAACTTCCCGGTCTTCCAGCGCACGCTGCGGCAGTGGAACATGCGGATCACCGCGTACGCGGACCGCCTGGCGGACGACCTGTCGCTGATCGACTGGCCGGAGAAGGTCACCGCGATGCAGCGGAACTGGATCGGCCGGTCCGAGGGTGCGCACGTCGACTTCGAGGTCACCGACGCCGACGAGCCGCTGACCGTGTTCACCACCCGCCCCGACACGCTGTTCGGCGCGACCTACGTGGTGCTGGCGCCGGAGCACCCGCTGGTCGACGCGATCGTCGCGGAGGCCGAGCCGGCGTGGGACGAGGACGTGCCGGAGGCCTGGCGCGGGGGCGCCGCCTCGCCCGCCGATGCCGTCGCCGCCTACCGCCGCGAGGCCGCCGCCAAGACCGCCGTCGAGCGGCAGGCCGACGCCGGCCGCAAGACCGGCGTGTTCACCGGCGGGTACGCCCTGAACCCGGTGAACGGCGCCCAGCTGCCCGTGTTCATCGCCGACTACGTCCTCATGGGCTACGGCACCGGCGCGATCATGGCCGTGCCCGGCGGTGACACCCGCGACTTCGCGTTCGCCGAGGCGTTCGGCCTGCCGGTCGTCCACACCGTGCAGCCGCCCGAGGGCCACGAGGGCGCCTGGACCGGCGACGGCGCGATCATCAACTCGTCGAACGACGAGATCAGCCTGGACGGCCTGTCCGTCGCCGAGGCCAAGGCGCGGATCGTCGACTGGCTGGCCGAGCGCGGCGCCGGGTCCCGCACGACCACCTACCGGCTGCGCGACTGGCTGTTCAGCCGCCAGCGGTACTGGGGCGAGCCGTTCCCCATCGTCTACGACGAGAACGACCTGCCGATCGCGATCCCGGAGCAGTCGCTGCCCGTCGACCTGCCGGACGTGCCGGACTACGCGCCGCGCACGTTCGACCCCGACGACGCGGACTCCTCGCCGGAGGCGCCGCTGAGCCGCAACGACGACTGGGTGAACGTCACGCTGGACCTGGGCGACGGCCCGAAGGTCTACCGCCGCGACACCAACACGATGCCGAACTGGGCCGGCTCGTGCTGGTACTACCTGCACTACCTGGACCCCCAGCACGCGACCGACCAGGTCGTCGACCCGGTGCTCGAGCAGTACTGGATGGGCCCGGGCCACAACCCCGGCGACACCCACGGCGCGGGCGGGGTCGACCTCTACGTCGGCGGCGTCGAGCACGCCGTGCTGCACCTGCTGTACGCCCGGTTCTGGCACAAGGTGCTGTACGACCTGGGGCACGTGTCCAGCCGCGAGCCGTTCTACAAGCTGTTCAACCAGGGCTACATCCAGGCGTACGCGTACACCGACTCCCGCGGGGTGTACGTCCCGGCGGCCGAGGTGGTCGAGGACGAGTCGGTCGCCTCCGGGTTCAGCTGGAACGGCGAGGAGGTCCACCGCGAGTACGGCAAGATCGGCAAGTCGCTGAAGAACGCCGTGTCCCCGGACGAGATGTACGCCGAGTACGGCGCGGACACCCTGCGCGTCTACGAGATGTCGATGGGTCCGCTCGACCTGTCCCGTCCCTGGGAGACCCGCGCGGTCGTGGGGGCGCAGCGGTTCCTGCAGCGCGTCTGGCGCAACGTCGTCTCCGAGGAGACGGGCGAGGTCACCGTGGTCGACGCGGAGCCGTCGGTCGAGACCCTGCGCGTGCTGCACCGCACCATCGCCGAGGTCCGCGAGGACATGGCCGGCATGCGGATCAACACCGCGATCGCCAAGCTCATCGTCCTCAACAACCACCTGACGTCGCTGGCCGCCGTGCCGCGCTCGGTCGCCGAGCAGCTGGTGCTGATGACCGCGCCCGTCGCCCCGCACCTGGCCGAGGAGCTGTGGTCCCGCCTGGGCCACGAGCGCTCGCTGGCGCACGAGCCGTTCCCGGTCGTCGACCCGCAGTACCTGGTCGAGGACACCGTCACCTGCGTGTTCCAGGTGCAGGGCAAGGTCCGCGGGCGCGCCGAGGTGAGCCCGGACGCCGACGAGGCCACGCTGCGGGAGCTGGCCCTCGCCGACCCGGGCGTCCAGCGCGCCCTGGCCGGCCGTGACGTGCGCACCGTGATCGTGCGGGCGCCCAAGCTCGTCAACGTGGTCCCGGCCTGACGGTGCCCCGCGACGCCGGCGGCCCGCCGGACAGCCGGGAGGACGTCGCAGCAGCCACGTCCTCCCGGTCGTCACGCCGACTGCTGCCGACGGCCCGGGCGGCGCTGCCGGGGACGTGGACGGCACGGATCGCCCGTCTGCTCCGGCGGGACGTCACCGCACCCGACGTCGTCGCCGGTGCGGCGCCCGACGGTCGCCCGGCGCCGCCGCGCGTCGCCGTCGTGACCGACTCCACGTCCTGCCTCACCGCTGCGGACGCCGAGGAGTGGGGGATCACGGTCGTGCCGCTCGACGTCGCCGCGGACGGTGAGCGCTACCGCGACGGGGTCGACCTGGGGCCGGGCGACCTCGCGGCGCTGCTCACCGCGGGCCGCCGGATCACGACCTCGCAGCCGCCCCCCGCCGCGTTCGCCCGGGCCTACGAGGCCGCCGCGGCGCACGGGGCCGTCGAGGTCGTCTCGGTGCACCTGTCGGGCGAGCTGTCGGGAACCGTGCGGGCGGCCGGCCTCGCGGCGCAGCTGGCCCCGCTGCCGGTGCACGTCGTGGACTCCCGTTCCGCCGGCATGGGCCTCGGGTTCGCGGCGCTGGCCGCCGCGGAGGCGGCGCGCGGGGACGCCTGGGGCGGACAGCCCGACGGGGCCGCCGTCGCCGCCGTGGCCGAGCACGTCGGGCTGTCGACGGCCGCCTGGTTCGTCGTGGACTCGCTCGACCACCTGCGCCGGGGCGGCCGCCTGTCCGGAGCCGCCGCGGCGTTCGGGACGGTGCTCGGCCTGCGTCCCGTGCTGACCTTGCGCGACGGCGTGATCGAGGTGGCCGAGCGGGTGCGGACCCGGCGTGCGGCCCGGGACCGGCTCCACGACCTCGTGGTGGCCGAGGCACGGCGTCGCGGACCGGGCGTGCGGCTCGCGGTCCAGCACCTCGGGCGCGCGGACGACGCGGCGGCGCTCGCGGCACGCGTCGGTGCGACGCTCGGCACGGCGGACGTCGTCGTCCGGGAGGTGGGTGCGGTGCTCGGCGGGCACCTCGGCGTGGGGGCGATGGCGGTGACGGTCACCGACCGCTGACGCCGGGTGACGCGGCGACGGCACGGCACCGGGTCCTCCCCAGGCGACTCGCTCGTGCGTGGTCCCCAGGCATGCGCCGCCGGGGAGGCTCCCGCGGCGGCACGGCTCGTACCGTCGCGGGCATGACCTGGTACGACGGCGGACCCGCCCCCGAGCCCGCGTCCCGGCGCGCTCGGGGCCGGCACGTCGCCGCGGGAGGTGACGCCGCGCGCCCGGGACGTCTGCCGGCCGGGTGGTCGGGCACGGAGACGGAGACCGCAGATGGGGACCGGGCGGTCCGGGAACCGGCGGACCCGGATGGGGCGACCCTGGGTGCGGTGTCCTCGGGTGCGATGTCCTCGGGTGTGGCAGCCCCGGGTGCGATGTCCTCGGGTGTGGCAGCCCCGGGTGCGATGTCCTCGGGTGTGGCAGCCCCGGGTGCGATGTCCTCGGGTGTGGCAGCCCCGGGTGCGATGTCCTCGGGTGTGGCAGCCCCGGGTGCGATGTCCTCGGGTGTGGCAGCCCCGGGTGCGATGTCCTCGGGTGTGGCAGCCCCGGGTGCGATGTCCTCGGGTGTGGCAGCCCCGGGTGCGATGTCCTCGGGTGTGGCAGCCCCGGGTGCGATGTCCTCGGGTGTGGCAGCCCCGGGTGCGATGTCCTCGGGTGTGGCAGCCCCGGGTGCGATGTCCTCGGGTGTGGCAGCCCCGGGTGCGATGTCCTCGGGTGTGGCAGCCCCGGGTGCGATGTCCTCGGGTGTGGCAGCCCCGGGTGCGATGTCCTCGGGTGTGGCAGCCCCGGGTGCGATGTCCTCGGGTGTGGCAGCCCCGGGTGCGATGTCCTCGGGTGTGGCAGCCCCGGGTGCGATGTCCTCGGGTGTGGCAGCCCCGGGTGCGATGTCCTCGGGTGTGGCAGCCCCGGGTGCGATGTCCTCGGGTGTGGCAGCCCCGGGTGCGATGTCCTCGGGTGTGGCAGCCCCGGGTGCGATGTCCTCGGGTGTGGCAGCCCCGGGTGCGATGTCCTCGGGTGTGGCAGCCCCGGGTGCGATGTCCTCGCGTGCGGCGGCCTCGGCGATTCCGGGTGCAGCGACCCCAGGTGCGGTGGCCTCGGGTGCGGCAGCCCCTGGTGTGGCGGCCTCGGGGGTGGCGGTCCCGGGTGCGGCCGTCGGGTGGTCGGCGTCCTGGGCGTCCGCAGCGGACGAGGTCGAGACGTGGCACCGCGACGGCAGGAGCGTCCTCGGCGCCGTGCGCTGGTGGGTGACCCCACGGGTGGCGGTCGCCGCCGTCCTCGTCCTCGCGCTGGTCGGGGGAGCGGTCGCTCTGCGGGTCGCCGCGGCGCCCAGCGCGCCCGCCGTGGTCCTGCCCGAGCCGTCCGCCACGGGACCGGCGCCGACCGCGACCGACCCGTCGGGCGCCGACGCGGTGGTGTGGGTGCACGTCGTCGGTCAGGTGGCCGCCCCCGGCCTCGTGGAGCTGCGCCCGGGGTCACGCGTCGCGGACGCCGTCGCCGCCGCGGGCGGGGCGCTGCCGGACGCGGACCTCGCGGTCGTGAACCTCGCCGCCCTCGTCGTGGACGGTGCCCAGGTGAGGGTGCCCGCACCCGGCGAACCTGCGGTGCCCGCGGACGGGACGGCCGCGGGCACCGGTCCGGTGTCTGGGGCGGCGCCCTCCGGGCAGGGGCCCGGAGGGCAGGTCGACCTCAACACGGCGACCGCGGCGGAGCTCGAGGCGCTGCCGGGCATCGGTCCGGTGCTGGCGGAGCGGATCGTGTCATGGCGCGGCGAGCACGGGGCGTTCGCGGACGTCGACTCGCTCGAGGACGTCCCGGGGATCGGCCCGGCGCTGCTCGCCGGGCTGCGCGACCAGGCGCGGGTCTGACGTGGCGAGAGCGACGTCGGCTCCCGACCGTGCCGACGCGGGCGACACCGCTGCGGCGACCGGCCCGGGAGCGGAACGGACCGACCTGCGGCTGGTCCCCGCCGCCGGAGCCGTGTGGGCGGTGGCGCTCCTCGCCGTGGCGCGACCTGCGGCGGAGCTCGCCGCCGCGGGGGCCGTGTGCGCCGTGCTCGCGCTCGGGCTGGTGGCGTCGGCGTGCTGCTCGGGCGCCCGGCGTGGTCGCGCCACCGGGACGGCGTCGACCGGCGGGGCACGTACGTGCGACCAGGGGTGGCGTGCCGGTCGCGGGCAGGCGGTCCTCGTCCTCGGCACGGTCGGCGTCCTGCTCCTCACGACCGCCGTCCAGGTCCGCGCCCGCGAGGCCGGGGGCCTGCGTGACCTCGCCGAGCTGCGCGCGTCCGTCCGGATCACGGGCGTCGTCCGGACGACTCCGATGCCGGCCGGGGGCCCGTCCGACGACGGCGGAGAGCGCCGCGACGGCGGTGGCCGGGCACCTCCGGGGCGGGTCCGGCTGCTGCTCGCGGTGACGGAGGTGGCGGTGGGCGCCGGACGACCGGGCCGCGACGGACCACCCGGTGACCACACGGTGCGGACCCGCGCCGCCGTGGAGCTCGTCGCGCCGGGCCCGGCCGCGGGGTTGCGCTACGGCACCGTCGTGACCGTGCCCGTGCGCCTCGCGCCGGCCCGTCACGCGGCGGACCGTGCGGTCGCCCGGGCGCACGCGACCGCCGCCCCGCAGGCCGGCGGCGGTCCTCCGGGCCCGCTCGTCGTCACCGAGCGGCTCCGGGCCGGTCTCGGCGAGCTGTCCGCCGGGCTACCCGGGGACGCCGGGCGGTTGCTGCCCGCCGTCGCGGTCGGCGACACGCGCGGCGTCGGCGACCTGGAGCAGGCGATGCGCGACTCGGGGCTGGCGCACCTGACGGCGGTCTCCGGGGCGCACTTCTCGCTGCTCGGCGCGCTGGTCCTGGGGATCGCGGCGCGGCTGCGCGTCCCGCGGTGCTGGCGGTGGGTGCCGACCGCTGTCGTGATGGCGGGGTTCGTCGCTCTCGTGCACCCGGGCGCCAGCGTGGTGCGCGCGGCCGTCATGGGAGGCGTCGGGCTGCTCGGCCTGGCCGTCGGGCGACCGTCGCGGACGGTCCCGGCGCTGGCGTGCGCGGTCGTCGTGCTGCTCGTCGTCGACCCCTGGCTCGGCCGGGACCTCGGCTTCGTGCTGTCGGTCGTCGCGACCGCGGGCATCGCCGTGCTGGCCGGACCGATCGCCCGCCGGTGGCAGGACGCGGGCGCCCGGGGCGGACGGCGCGGCCCTCCGGCCTGGTGGGTGCTGGCGTGCGCGGTGCCCGTCGCCGCCCAGGCGGTCTGCGCGCCGGTCGTCCTGCTGCTCTCCCCGCAGGTGCCGGTCTACTCCGTGCCCGCGAACCTCCTCGCCGCGCCCGCGGTCGCGCCGGCCACCGTGGGCGGCCTGGTCGCGGCCCTGCTCGGGCCCTGGTGGCCGGGCGGCGCGGCCTGGGCCGCCGGGGTCGCCGGGGCGGCCTGCTGGTGGATCGCCGGTGTGGCACGGACGGCGGCCGGCCTGCCCGGGGCGCTCGTGACGTGGGCCGGTGGACCGGTCGGCGTCCTGCTGCTGGCAGCGGCGTCGGCCGCGTCGGTGGTGCTGGTCCTGCGCTGTCGGCGGCGCGTGGCACCCTAGGCACGTGCCACCCGCGTCGACCTCCGCCCCGCGCCGTCCCTCCCGCGGCGGAGCCCGGTCGTCCGCCCCCGCGGGCGTCGCGTGGGACGAGGTGGGGCTCGCGCCGGTCGTGCTGGTCTCCGGTGCGGAGGAGCTGCTCGCGGACCGCGCGGTGGAGCGCCTCGTCGCCCTCGCCCGGGAGCAGGCCCCGGACGTCGAGGTGACGCGCGTCGACGGCGCGGCCTACACCGCAGGCGAGCTGACGCTCGCGACCAGCCCGTCGCTGTTCGCCGAGGACCGCGTCGTGGTCGTGGAGAACGTGGAGAAGGCGACCGACGACCTGGTCCTCGACGCGACGGCGTACGTCGCCGCACCGCAGACGGACGTCGTGCTCGTGCTGCGGCACGGCGGTGGTCAGCGCGGCAAGCGGCTGCTCGACGCCGTCCGCGCGGCCGGGCACCCGGTGGCGACGTGCGAGCCGCTCAAGAAGGACGCCGACAAGGTCGCGTTCGTCACCCAGGAGCTCCGGCGCGCGCGCCGTCGCATGGAGCCGCGCGCCGTGCGCGCGCTCGTCGACGCGGTCGGCAGCGACCTGCGCGAGCTCGCGGCGGCGTGCAGCCAGCTGGTCTCGGACACCACGGGCGTGATCAGCGTCGAGGTCGTCGAGCGCTACTACGCCGGGCGCATCGAGGCCACGGGCTTCCGGGTCGCCGACGCCGCCGTCGAGGGGTCCTCCGGCGAGGCCGTCGCGCTGCTCCGGCACGCGTTCGCCACCGGCGTCGACCCGGTCCCGCTCGTCGCCGCGCTCGCCGCCCGCCTCCGCGTGCTCGCCAAGGTCTCGGCGGTGCGGGGGCGCGGTGCCGGCGCGGAGCGCGAGCTCGGACTGGCGCCCTGGCAGCTCGACCGGTCGCGCCGCGAGCTCGCCCGCTGGACCCCGGAGGGCCTGGCGCAGGCCATCACCGCGGTGGCGCAGGCGGACGCCGAGGTCAAGGGCGCCGGCCGGGACCCGCACTTCGCCGTCGAGCGGGCCGTGCTCCGGATCGCGGCGGCCGTGCGGCGCTGAGCCCGTCGGCCCTCGGTGAGCCGCCCGGGCAGCGGGGCGCGCGACGGCTACGAGGCCTGCGACGGCCTAGAGGTACCGGCCGATCGAGTCGTGGTCGGGCCCGAGCAGGGGAGCGGACGACCGGTCGAGCAGCAGGCTGCGCTCGAGCAGGTTGCCCTGGTACAGGTCGAAGCCGAGGCGGCGACCGGCGCGCAGCTCCTCCGACGACTCGACGAACTCCGCGACGAGCAGCGCCCCGTGGGAGCGGGCCAGGTCCACGACGGGCTCACCCTCGACGTCGAGGTCGCGCGCGTCGATCTTCACGAAGTCGGCCTGGGGGAGCAGGGCCCGCTGGTCGGGGCGCGACACGAACCCGGCGAGGGCCACGCGGAAGCCCTGCTCGCGCAGGTGCCGCACGCCCCGCAGCACGTCGCCGTCGATGCGGGTGCCCGCGGCGATCTCGACGACGAGCCGGTCGGGCCGGGCGGGCAGGTGCAGGTCTCCCACGAGGAACGCCCGGGGGCACCGGACGAACAGCCAGCGGCCGTGCCCCACCTCGTCGACGTCCGCGCGCCCGAAGGTGGCGCGCAGGACGGCGCTGGTGGCCCGCTCGTGCTGGAGCTCCGACCAGGCCGCGGCGTCGACGGACGTGGCGCCCGGGGCCCGGAAGCCGAGCTCGTAGCCGAAGGGGTGCAGTCGCGGGGAGAAGATGCCCTGGCGGCCGACGACGACCTGCTCACCGGCGAGCCGGCGGTCCCACTCGCGGCGCAGCGCGTCCGGGATCGCTGCGTCGATCTCGGCGGCGAGCCGCCGCTCGGCCTCGCCCTGTCCCCTGGTCATGCGCTCTATGACATCACAGTCGTACCGGCATGACACGGGCGAAATCCTCCGACCGGCGCAGTTGCCCCGGAATCTCGCGTCACAGAGAGTGACAATTCACCCATTTGGGCGGACCTCCGGCGAATCCCTGGAAGAGGTGGTGCCGGTACCCGTCCATCAGTCATGATCGACGTGACAGAGAGTCAACGTTCTGTGACAGGAGAGACCCATGCGCACCTCGATCAAGGCCCTCGCGACCGCCGCCCTCGCTCTCACCCTCACGCTCGGCGCCTCGGGCGTCGCCAACGCCGGCGGCGGCTTCACGATCCAGAGCGGTGCGACGGGCTGCTGCCGCATCATCGCCTGATCGCCCACGGTGCCGTCCCGGCCCGCTCCGCTGGCTCTCGGTGCGCGGAGCGGGCCGGTTCCGTGTCGGCGGCTCCCGGATCGGCGGACGGGTGACGTGCTCGCCCCCGGACCACGTCATAGGTACAGTGACACGCATGACGACCATTGCTGACCGCGTCCGCCAGGCGCGGTTGGCCGCTGGGCTCTCCCAGACGGCCCTCGCAGGTGACGCGCTCTCGCCGAGCTACATCTCGCTGATCGAGTCCGGCCGCCGGGAGCCGACCGACGCCGCGCTCGGGATCATCGCCGAGCGGCTCGGCTCGACCATCGAGTACCTCAAGCACGGCGACGAGGGACCGGCGGAGGCCCGCGCGCGGCTCGCCCTGGACTACGCGCGACTGGACCTGGTGTCCGGCGAGGCGACGTCCGCCCGCGACCGGATCGTCGCGCTCGACCTCGAGGCGGTCTCGCGCCAGGTCCGCGTCGACGCGCGGCTCGCCCTCGCCCAGGCCTACGAGATGCTCGGCGACCTCGAGTCCGCCGTCGGCGTCCTCGAGCCGCTGCTGAGCCAGGCACGGTCCGAGGGGCACCACCTCGACGCCGCCTCGGCCGCGACCGCCCTCGTCGCCTCCTACGTGGAGGCCGGCGACCTCGGGCGCGCGATCGAGCTCGGCGACCGCCAGCTCGCGGAGCTCGAGGAGGCCGGGCTCACCGGCACCGACGAGCACCTCCGGCTCGGGTCGACGACGCTGTGGGCGTACGTCGAGCGCGGCGACCTGCTCTACGCGACGCACCGTGCCGCCGAGCTGATCCGCCAGGCGGAGTCGCTCGGCACGCCGCGCGGTCGCGGCTCCGTGTACTGGAACGCCGCGCTGGTGGCCGAGCAGCGCCACGACTACGCGCTCGCGAAGCGCTACACGGAGCGCGCCCTCGCGCTGCTCGGCGAGGGGGAGGTCAGCCGTGACATCCCGCGTCTGCGCCTCAACTACGCGTGGCTGCTGCTGCGCAGCGACCCGGCCGAGCCGGCGATGGCCCTCGAGCAGCTCGAGCGCGCGGCGCCGGAGCTCGCGGTCTCGGGCTCCGAGGTCGAGATGTCCCGCCTGGACGTCGAGCGGTCCCGGGCGCACCTCATGCAGGGCGACCCGGTCGCGGCGGAGGGCTACGCCCGTGCCGCCCTCGAGCGGCTCGGCGACCAGCCCCGGCTCGAGAGCAGCGCCGCGCAGCTCGCGCTGGGCGACGCGCTGCACGCCCGCGGGGAGGTGCCGGCGGCGTCCCGCGCGTACCGCTGGGCGGCCGACATGCTCGGCATGATGTCCGCGTCCCGGCAGTCCGCGGCCGTCTGGCGGGAGCTGGGCGACCGGTTCCTCGGGCACGGGGACGTCACGGGCGCGGCGCAGGCGTTCGACCGGGCGCTGCGCGAGGCAGGGTTCCGGCCCGCGGTCCCCGCGGTGCTCTGGGAGGCGTGGAGCGCGGTGGCGCAGGACTGACCACCGCGTTCCCCACGGGGCGGCCGCGACGGTCGTCCCCGCACAGAGGGCGTCACCCCGCAGGGGGGGTGACGCCCTCGGGCGTCTCCGGACGCTCGACGTCGACCGCCCGCGACCGCGCCGGCCGGGAGCCCCGAGGTCGCCCTCGCCGAGTGGTCGTTCGGATCCGTTCGCGCGGACCCGCCGGGCGTGTCGGCGCCTTCGGATCCGAACGGCGCGCGGGAGGCCGGGAGACGGAGGGCGAGGCGGCACGACGGAGGGCGCCACCCCTCAGGGGTGGCGCCCTCCGGTCAGGACTGCGGGCGCGTCAGAGCGTGTTGACGGCCTTGGCCAGCGCGGACTTCTTGTTCGCGGCCTGGTTGGCGTGGATGACGCCCTTCGAGACGGCCTTGTCGAGCTTCTTCGACGCGGCGACGAGCGCGACACCGGCCGCGTCCTTGTCGCCGCCGGCGACGGCCTCGCGCACGCGGCGCACGTACGTCTTCAGCTCGGACTTGACGGCCTTGTTGCGCAGGCGCGCCTTCTCGTTGGTGCGGATCCGCTTGATCTGGGACTTGATGTTGGCCACGGTGTGGTCTCTCTCGTGTGTTCGCCGGAGCGAAAGGAACAGGTCGTAGAGGGCGCGTCCAGCTCCGGGACTGGGGCGTGGGGACACCCGCGGAGAGGCGCTGGACGAGTGCCCGCCGACCCGGGCGGACACGCGACTGATGATTCTAGCAGGCCCGTGACGTCGCCGTTCCGCGCCGGACACACGCCCGTGACACGCGCGGGCCACGATCGCCCGATGGCGGACCTGTTCGACGCGTACCCCACCGGGGGCCCGGCCTGGGACGAGATGCTCGCACCTCCCGACCCGTCGTCGGGCTCGACCGCCCCGGTGCCCCGGGCGCCCTACCGCCGGGTGCACGCCGCCCTGGCCGGGCAGAGCCCGCTGGACCTGCGGGCGCGGGCGGAGGCGCTCGCGCGCTCGTACCTGGCGCAGGGCGTGACGTTCGACTTCGCGGGGGAGGAGCGCCCGTTCCCGCTCGACGTGGTGCCGCGGGTGGTCGACGGGCCGGAGTGGGACCACGTCGCGTCGGGCGTCGCCCAGCGGGTGCGCGCGCTCGAGGCGTTCCTGGCCGACGTGTACGGGCCGCAGCGGGCGGTCGCGGACGGGGTGGTGCCGCAGGGGCTCGTCGTGTCCTCGACGCACTTCCACCGGGAGGTCGCCGGCATCACGCCCGCGAACGGGGTCCGCGTGCACATGTCCGGCATCGACCTGGTGCGCGACGCCGCGGGCACGTTCCGGGTGCTGGAGGACAACGTCCGGGTCCCGAGCGGCGTGTCCTACGTGCTGTCGAACCGGCGCGCGATGGCGCAGAGCTTCCCGGAGCTGTTCGCGGCCCTGCGCGTGCGCCCGGTGCAGGACTACCCGCGCCGGCTGCTCGCCGCCCTCACCGCCGCGGCCCCGGACGGGGTCGACGACCCGACGGTCGTGGTGCTGACGCCGGGCGTGTACAACTCCGCGTACTTCGAGCACGCCCTGCTGGCCCGCACGATGGGGGTGGAGCTCGTCGAGGGGCGGGACCTGTTCTGCGCGGGCGGGCGGGTGTGGATGCGCACGACGCACGGCCGCCGGCGCGTCGACGTCATCTACCGGCGCGTGGACGACGAGTTCCTGGACCCGGTGGTGTTCCGCTCGGACTCGGTGCTCGGCAGCCCGGGGATGGTGAGCTGCGCGCGCGCCGGGACGGTCACGATCGCGAACGCGATCGGCAACGGGGTGGCGGATGACAAGCTCGTCTACACGTACGTGCCGGCGCTCATCCGGTACTACCTCGGCGAGGAGCCGGTGCTGCCGAACGTCGACACGTGGCGCCTGGAGGAGCCCGAGGCGCTGGCGGAGGTGCTGGACCGCCTGCACGAGCTGGTGGTGAAGCCCGTCGACGGGTCGGGCGGCAAGGGTCTGGTCGTCGGGCCGCAGGCGTCCCGGGCGGAGCTCGGCGCCCTGCGGGACCGGCTGCGGCAGGACCCGCGCGGCTGGATCGCCCAGCCGGTGATCCAGCTGTCCACGGTGCCGACGCTCGTGGAGGACGGCCTGCGTCCCCGGCACGTCGACCTGCGGCCGTTCGCGGTGAACGACGGCGAGCAGGTGTGGGTGCTGCCCGGCGGGCTGACGCGCGTCGCGCTGCCGGAGGGGCAGCTCGTCGTCAACTCCTCCCAGGGCGGCGGGTCCAAGGACACGTGGGTGCTGGGCGCCGCCGTGCCGCACCGGGGCGCGCCGCGGGTGGTGCCGCGGACCGTGGCCGTGGCGGCCGCGGTCCCGATCGACGCGAACCCCAGCGACGCCGGCCCGCACGCCGAGCAGCAGCAACAGCAGCAGCAGCAGGAGCAGGAGCCCGGGGGTGGTGCGCCGTGCTGAGCCGGATCGCCGAGTCGCTGTTCTGGATCGGCCGCTACGTCGAGCGCGCGGACGACACCGCGCGGCTGCTCGACGTGCACGTGCAGAGCCTGCTCGAGGACCCGTGGGCGGAGGAGGACCTGGCGTGCCGGTCGCTGCTGTCGGTGATGGACCGGCCGGTGCCGCCGCCGGAGGTGCACGTGGGTCGGCAGCAGGTGCTGGAGGTCCTGGCGTACGACCGGGTGGCCCCGTCGTCGATCGTCGGCTCGCTGGCCGCCGCCCGTGAGAACGCCCGCCGCGCGCGCGAGATCGTGTCGACCGAGCTGTGGGAGTGCCTGAACTCGGCGTGGAACCAGCTGCCGGCGCAGCTGCGCCCGACGCGCCCGCACGACTACTTCACGTGGGTGCGGGAGCGGGCCGCGATCGTCGCGGGGCTGACGGACTCGGCGACGTCGCGGGACGACACGTGGCGGTTCATGGTGCTCGGCCGGTCGATCGAGCGGGCGGACATGACCGCCCGCCTGGTCACGACGCAGGCGCTCGCCGGGTCCGGCGGGCCGGGCTGGACCACCCTGCTGCGGTCCTGCGGCGCGCACGAGGCGTTCCTGCGGACGTACCGCGGCACGGACTCCGCGGAGCGGGCGGCGGCGTTCCTGCTGCTGGACCGGACGTTCCCGCGGTCCATCGTGTACGCGCTCGGGCAGGCCGAGGAGTGCCTGACCGCGCTGGAGCCGACGCTCGCGCCCGCCGGGGCGGTGGAGGCGATCCGCCACCTCGGGCACGCCCGCACGAGCCTGGAGTACCGCCCGCTGACGGAGGTGCTGGAGGCCCTGCCGGCGGAGATGGAGCGGGTGCAGCGCGCGTGCGCCGCCGCGAGCGACGCGATCCGCCGCCGGTACTTCCCGTCCGGGAGCGTCACCACCTGGGTGGGGGAGGTCGTCTGATGGGCACGAGCACGCTGCACGTGGTGCACACCACCGCGTTCCGGTACACGGGCGCCGTGACCGCGTCGTACAACGAGGCCCGGATGACGCCGCTGCCGCAGCCGGGCCAGCGGGTGCTCGACGCGCGGCTCGACGTGCAGCCGCACACCTGGGCGCACGAGTACCGCGACTACTGGGGCACGGCGGTGACGGCGTTCGAGGTGCTGGCGCCCCACGAGTCGCTCGTCGTGACGGCCGAGAGCCGCGTGGAGGTCACCGCCCCGCCCGCCCCGCGCTCGGCCGGCGACTGGGCCGTGCTGCGCGACCCGGCGCTGCGGGACCGGCTGGCCGAGTTCCTGGCCGACACCCCGACGACGCGCGCGCCGCAGGAGGTCGTGGAGCTCGCCGCGACCACCGCGGGTGCGCTCCCGCCCGCGGACGCCGCGCTCGCCGTGAGCCACGCCGTGCGGGACGCGCTGGAGTACGTGCCCGGCGTGACGGCCGTGCACACGTCCGCGGCCGACGCGTGGGCCGCCCGCACCGGCGTGTGCCAGGACATGGCGCACCTGGTGACCGGCGCGCTGCGGAGCATCGGGATCCCCGCCCGGTACGTCTCGGGGTACCTGAACCCGCTGCGGGACGGCGAGCCGGGCCGCACCGTCGTGGGGGAGTCGCACGCCTGGGTCGAGTGGTGGACCGGGGAGTGGACGGCGTTCGACCCGACGAACCGGGTGCCGGCGGGGGAGCAGCACGTCGTGCTCGGGCGCGGGCGGTGCTACGACGACGTCCCGCCCCTGCGGGGGATCTTCGCCGGGGCGGGCACGCAGTCGCTGGAGGTGGAGGTGCGGATCACCCGGGAGGCGTGAGCCGCGCCGGCCGCGCACGGCCCGGGCGCCGGCCGCGCCCGGCCCGGGCGTCCGCGCCGTCAGGGCGTCAGGGGCCGCGCGAGCGCCTCGTCGAGCGCCGCGCGGTCGCCCCCGACCGTCAGCGCCGGGTCGTCCGCCGTGGTGCGGCCCCACAGGAGCAGCGCCAGCACGCGGGCCGGCCCCGCGAGCGTCACGGGCGCGGGCGACGGCGCGTCGGCAGCGCCCGCAGCGCCCGCAGCCCCGCCGAGCACCCACGACCGCCCCGCGTCCACCGCCACGAGTGCCACGGGCGCGTCGAGCGCCGGCATCCGCCCGAGCCGCACCTGCCGCGGCGTCATGACCGTCACCACCTCGTCCACCGTGTCCGCCCACAGCGCGGGGTCGTCGAGCGGGTGCGGCACCCCCGCGGCGCCCGCGAGGTCGTGGAGGTGCACGAGCGTCTCGTGGAGCTGGCGCCGGTGCCAGAACGCCGCGACGCCCGGGCCGTCGAGCGTGAGCGCCGGCGCGTCGGCCGGCAGCGCGCGCAGGGTGTCCAGCAGCGCGGCGGCCTGCTCCCGGTAGGAGGCCCGCACGGCCGCGGGCTCGCGCGCCGCCCCGGTGGGCTCGTCGCCCTCGTCGTCGACGCCGCGCGCCATCCCCGCCGCCCAGCGGTGCACGCCGGCCAGGTGCAGGCCGAGCTCGGTCACGGTCCACGGGGCGCAGGCGGGCACGGGTGCGCCCGGGTCGGCGTCGGCGAGCAGCCGGGCGAACGCGTCCTGCGCGGCGGCGAGGGCGTCCAGCAGGGGCGTGGCGCGGGGCGCGGGCGCCCCGGCTCGGGTCTCGCTCGTCGGCATGGGACGATGGTGGCAGTCCGACCCTGCGAAACCGAGGGAGCACGTGTCCCCGATCCCGAGCGCCGAGCTGTCCCGGCGCATCACCCCCGCGGCGACCCCGCCCGAGCTGCTGCGCAACTTCTGCATCATCGCGCATATCGACCACGGCAAGTCGACGCTCGCCGACCGCATGCTGCAGCTCACGGGCGTCGTCGAGGCGCGCGCGATGCGGGCCCAGTACCTCGACCGCATGGACATCGAGCGCGAGCGCGGCATCACCATCAAGTCGCAGGCCGTGCGGATGCCGTGGCAGCTCGGTGACACCCCGTACGCGCTCAACATGATCGACACGCCGGGCCACGTGGACTTCACCTACGAGGTGTCCCGGTCGCTCGCGGCGTGCGAGGGCGCGGTGCTGCTGGTGGACGCCGCGCAGGGCATCGAGGCGCAGACGCTCGCGAACCTGTACCTGGCGATGGAGAACGACCTCCAGATCATCCCGGTGCTGAACAAGATCGACCTGCCGGCCGCGCAGCCGGAGAAGTACGCCGAGGAGCTCGCGGGGCTCATCGGCGGCGACCCGGCGGACTGCCTCCGGGTGTCCGGCAAGACGGGCGAGGGCGTCGAGGCGCTGCTGGACCGGATCGTCGAGCTGGTCCCGGCCCCGACGGGCGACCCCGGCGCGCCGGCGCGGGCGATGATCTTCGACTCGGTGTACGACACCTACCGCGGCGTCGTGACGTACGTGCGGGTGAAGGACGGCAACCTCAACCCGCGCGAGCGCATCGCGATGATGTCGACCAAGGCCACGCACGAGCTGCTCGAGATCGGCGTGATCTCCCCGGAGCCCGTCCCGACGCAGGGCCTGGGCGTCGGCGAGGTCGGCTACCTCATCACCGGCGTGAAGGACGTCCGCCAGTCGAAGGTGGGCGACACCGTCACCAACGCGGGCAAGCCGGCCACGGTCCCGATCGGCGGGTACTCCGACCCGAAGCCGATGGTGTTCTCGGGCCTGTACCCGATCGACGGCTCGGACTACCCGGCGCTGCGCGACGCGCTCGACAAGCTCAAGCTCAACGACGCCGCCCTGAACTACGAGCCGGAGACCTCGGTCGCCCTCGGGTTCGGGTTCCGCGTCGGGTTCCTCGGCCTGCTGCACCTCGAGATCATCCGGGAGCGGCTGGAGCGCGAGTTCGGTCTCGACCTCATCTCGACGGCGCCCAACGTGGTGTACGAGGTGACGATGGAGGACCGCACCGTCGTCACCGTCACGAACCCGAGCGAGTTCCCGGGCGGCAAGATCCGCGAGGTCCGCGAGCCGGTCGTGAAGTCGACGATCCTCGCGCCGAGCGAGTTCATCGGCGCGATCATGGAGCTCTGCCAGGGCAAGCGCGGCGACCTGCAGGGTATGGACTACCTGTCCGAGGACCGCGTGGAGATGCGGTACACCCTGCCGCTCGCGGAGATCGTGTTCGACTTCTTCGACCAGCTGAAGTCGCGCACGCGCGGGTACGCGAGCCTCGACTACGAGCCGCTGGGCGACCAGGTCGCGGACCTCGTCAAGGTCGACATCCTGCTGCAGGGCGAGCAGGTGGACGCCTTCAGCGCGATCGTCCACAAGGACAAGGCGTACGCGTACGGCGTGATGATGGCGTCGAAGCTCAAGGACCTCATCCCGCGCCAGCAGTTCGAGGTGCCGATCCAGGCGGCCGTCGGCTCGCGCGTGATCGCCCGCGAGACCATCCGCGCCATCCGCAAGGACGTCCTCGCGAAGTGCTACGGCGGTGACATCACCCGCAAGCGGAAGCTGCTGGAGAAGCAGAAGGAGGGCAAGAAGCGCATGAAGACGATCGGCCGGGTCGACGTGCCGCAGGAGGCCTTCATCGCCGCGCTGTCGTCCGACGCGGGCGGCGGCAAGGACGCCAAGGACGCGAAGAAGAAGTGAGCCCGGCGCTCCCGGACGGCGACGCCGCCCCGGACGACGGCGCGCTGCCGGCCTCGGTGGCCGACGGGGCGGCCGGGCGGGCGTTCGGGGTGTACCTGCACGTGCCGTTCTGCACGGTGCGGTGCGGCTACTGCGACTTCAACACGTACACCGCGACCGAGCTGGGCGGCGGGGCGAGCCAGGTGGCTTACGCCGACACCGCGCTGGCGGAGGTCGCGCTCGGAGCCCGGGTGCTGCGCGACGCGGGCCTGCCCGAGCGCCCCGTGTCGACGGTCTTCGTCGGCGGCGGCACCCCGACGGTCCTGCCGCCGGGCGACCTGGTGCGCATGCTCGACGGGGTGCGCGACGCGTGGGGGCTCGCGCCCGGCGCCGAGGTCACGACGGAGGCCAACCCCGACTCCGTGACGCCGGAGTCGCTGGCGGCCCTGGCGCGCGGGGGCTTCACGCGGGTGTCGTTCGGCATGCAGTCGGCCGTGCCGCACGTGCTCGCCACGCTGGACCGCACGCACGACCCGAGACGGATCCCGGACGTCGTGCGGTGGGCGCGCGACGCGGGGCTGGCGGTGTCGCTCGACCTCATCTACGGCACGCCGGGGGAGTCCCTCGACGACTGGCGCGCGTCCGTCGAGGCGGCGCTCGCGACGGGCGTCGACCACGTCTCCGCGTACGCGCTGGTCGTCGAGCAGGGCACCCGGATGGCCGTGCAGGTGCGCCGCGGGGAGCTGTCCCTGCCCGACGAGGACGACCAGGCCGCCAAGTACGAGCTCGCGGACGACCTGCTCACCGGGGCGGGTCTGCGGTGGTACGAGGTCAGCAACTGGGCGCGCACGCCGGACGACGCATGCCGGCACAACCTGGCGTACTGGCGCAACGACGACTGGTGGGGCGTCGGCCCCGGCGCCCACAGCCACGTCGGCGGCGTCCGGTGGTGGAACGTCAAGCACCCGCGGGCCTACGACGCGCGGCTCGCGGCGGGCCTCAGCCCGGCGGCCGGGCGCGAGGTGGTCGAGGACGCGTCGGCGCGCCTGGAGCGGGTGATGCTCGGCGTCCGGCTCGGCGAGGGGCTGCCCCTCGACGCGCTGTCGGCCCGCGCCCGCGCGGCGGTCGGGACCCTCGTGGCCGACGGCCTCGTCGACGGGCGCGCGGCGCTGGGCCGGGGCGACCGACCCGGCGCCCGCGTCGTGCTCACCCGCAGGGGGCGGCTGCTCGCGGACGCCGTGGTGCGGACGCTGACCGACTGAGCCGGCTCAGCTCACGAACCGGATGTTCACCGGGTAGCGGTACCACTCGTACCGGCTCGCGGCGACGGCCGCCAGGATCTGCAGGACGAGCTGCCCGACCGCCACCAGCAGCAGCAGCGGCGTCCCGAAGCCGAGCGTGACGAGCGCGATCACGCCCGCGGCGACGTAGGCGACGAGCAGGGTGAGCTGGAAGTTCAGCGACTCCTTGGCCTGGTTCTCCAGGTACGGGCCGCGGCCGCGGAACACCAGCCAGATCACGAGCGGCGCGAGGAACCAGGCCACCAGCCCGCCCAGGTGCGCGACGATCGCCCAGGTGCGCTCCTCGTCGGGGCGCAGCGGCTGCGGTCCGGCGGGCGGGTACGGCGGGGGGTACGACACGGTGGCGCTCCCGGGACGTCGGCGACGGGTCGTGGCGAGGCTACCCGCCGGAGGTGGCGCCGTGTCCGAGCTGTCCGATTCGCACCCGTCCGGCCGCGTTCCTTGACACGCGACCTGCGGCTTCGGTTCGCTGTCGCGACGGACGAGCGACGTCCGGACCAGGAGGACTCCGATGACCGAGAACCCCGGCACGAACCCGCCGCGCGACGACGAGCCGTCGACGCCTGACGCCCCGAACCCGCCGAGCACCCCGGAGCCGCCTGTCGCGGAGCCGCCGTCGGCACCGCCCGCCGGTGCGCCGGGCGGGCCCACCCCGCCTGCCGCGCCGCCGGTCCCGCCGACCGCGCCCCCGACGGCCGCCGGCGCCCCCGGCGCGTACCCGCCGCCGCCCGCCGGTGCGCCCGGCTACCCGCCCGCCGGGGGGTACGGCGCCCCCGCCGGCGGCTACCCGCCGCCTCCCGGGGGCTACCCGCCGCCGCCGGCCGCCGGCTACGGCCAGCCCGGCCAGGACCCCTACGGCCAGCAGCCCGGCTACGGCCAGCAGCCCGGCTACGGCCAGCCCGGCGCCGGCGTGACGGTCGGCGACTCGTTCAACTGGGGCTGGACCAAGTTCACGCAGAACTGGGGCCCGTTCGTGCTCGGCGTCCTCGTGTACGTCGTCGTCATCGGCATCGTCGCGGCGGTGCTGTTCGCGATCCTCGGGGCGGGCACCGCGGCGTCGATCGACCCGGTCACGGGCGAGCTGCGCACGGGCGGCGCCGTGGGGCTCGGCTTCGGCTGGCTCCTGGTCCTGGCGGTCGTCGTGCTGCTGTCGGCGTTCCTCCAGGCGGGCGTGATCCGCGCGTCGCTGGAGGTCGCGAACGGCCGCCGCATCGAGTTCGGCACGTTCTTCCGGTTCGACGACCTGGGCAAGGTCGTCGTCGCGGTCCTGCTCGTCGGCGTGGGCACGGCGATCGGCACCCTGCTGTTCGTCCTGCCGGGCATCGTGTTCGCGTTCTTCGCGCAGTTCACGCTGTTCTTCGTGCTCGACAAGGGCATGGCGCCGGTGGACGCGCTCAAGGCCAGCTTCACGCTGGTGAACCGCAACCTCGGCACCGTCGTGCTGCTGTACCTGGGCGTGCTCGCGGCCAACGCGGTCGGCAGCTTCCTGTGCTACGTCGGCCAGCTGGTGTCGTTCCCGTTCGGGCTGCTGGCGACGACGTACGTGTACCGCCGGGCGCAGGGCGACCCCGTCGCCCCCTGACCCCGGCCGCACGCGGCTCCGCACCGACCGGCGCCGTCCCCACCCGGGGGCGGCGCCGGTCGGGCGTTCAGGGGGCCGTCACGAAGTCGATCAGCTCCTCGACCCGCCCCAGCAGCGACGGCTCGAGGTCCGCGTAGCTGCGGACGCCGCGCAGGATGCGCTGCCAGGCGCGCGCGACGTCGGCCTGCTCGTCCGCGGGCCAGCCCAGCTCGCGCAGGATGCCGCGCTTCCACTCGGTGCCGCGCTCGATGGTCGGCCACGCGCGCAGGCCCACCCGCTCGGGGCGCACGGCCTGCCACACGTCGACGTACGGGTGGCCGAGCACCAGGACGGTGCCGCGCGGCGCGACCCGCAGGGCCTCGTCCGCGATCCGCTGCTCCTTGGACCCCGGCACCAGGTGGTCGACCAGGACGCCGACGCGGCGGGACGGCTCGGGCCGGAACTCTCGCAGCGCGTCGACCAGGTGGTCCACGCCGTCGAGCAGCTCCACGACGACGCCCTCGGCGCGCAGGTCGTCGCCCCAGACCTTCTCCACCAGCTCCGCGTCGTGCTTCCCCTCCACCCAGATGCGGCTGCCCACGGCGACGCGGGCGCGCTGGTCGGGGGCGGCGATCGAGCCGGAGGCGGTGCGGCGCGGACCGGTGGGCGCGGCGGCGCGCGGCGCGACGAGCTCGACGGGGCGCCCGTCGACCCAGAACCCGGGGCCGAGCCGGAACGTGCGGGTGCGGCCCCGGCGGTCCTCCAGGACGACGACGTGCTCCCCGCCGGACTTCTCGACCCGGACGACCGCCCCGACCCAGCCGGTGGTGACCTCCTCGACGACCAGGCCGCGCTCGGCGGGGGTGGGGACGGAGGTCGGGCGGCGGTGCGCGCGGGCCGACCCGGCGGCCAGCACGTCGGGTCCGTAGCGGTCGGTCACCGCGGCAGCCTAGGTGCCGACCGCGCGGGCCCGTGGTACGACACGACGGTGACGTCCACCCCGCACCCGCCCCCGGACCCGCAGCGCCCGGCCCCGCAGCCGCCCACCGCCCGGCCGCCGGCCGCCCCGGAGCCCGGCCCGCGCGCGCCGGCACGGCAGGAGCCGGACCCGCACCGCTGGCGGGCGCTCGGCGTCTGCCTGGCGATCGGGTTCATCACGATGCTCGACGTCTCGATCGTCAACGTCGCGCTGCCGTCCATCGAGCGCAGCCTCGACGCGGGCGCGAGCCAGCTCCAGCTCATCGTCGCCGGGTACACCCTGGCGTTCGGGCTGGTGCTGGTGCCGGCGGGCCGGCTCGGGGACGCCCGGGGCCGGCGCACGCTGTTCCTCGTGGGGCTCACCGGCTTCGCGCTGACCAGCCTCGGGGCGGGTCTGGCGCCGTCGGACGAGGTGCTCGCGGCGATGCGCCTGCTGCAGGGCGCGAGCGCGGGCCTGCTGAACCCGCAGGTGGTCGGCACGATCCAGCAGCTGTTCTCGGGGTACGAGCGCGGCCGGGCGTTCGGGTACTTCGGCGCGACGATCGGGGTGTCGACGGCCCTCGGCCCGCTGCTGGGCGGGCTGATCATCCAGGCGTTCGGGGCCGAGCACGGCTGGCGGTGGGTGTTCTTCGTGAACGTCCCCGTGATCGCGGTGGTGCTGCCGCTGGCCGTGCGGTTCCTGCCGCGCGGCCGCCCCGGGCCGTCGGCCGCGTCCGCGCGCTCGGGCCGCCCGCGCCTGGACGTGCCGGGCCTGGCGCTGGTCGCGGTGACCACGACGGCCGTGATGGTGCCGTTCGTCATCACCACGGGCGAGGGCGGCGACGACCCGGCGCGCTGGTGGTGGCTGGCGGTGGCGGCGGTGCTGGCCGTGGCCACGGTCGCGTGGGAGCGCGGGTACCAGCGGCGGACCGGCGCGGCCGTCCTCGACCCGCGGGTGCTGGGGGAGCCGTCGTTCCGCAACGGCGCGCTGCTCGGCATGGCGTACTTCGCCGGGTTCACGGCCGTGTTCCTCGTCACCACGCTGTACCTCCAGCAGATCGCGGGGTTCACGCCGCTGCAGGCCGGGCTCGTGGGCATGCCGTTCGCGATCGCGTCGGCCGTCGCGGCGCAGCAGTCGGGCCGCCTGGTCGCGACGCGCGGGCGCGCGCTGGTGGTCGTGGGGCTGGTGCTCGTGCTCACGGGCCTCGTCGGCACCGACCTGGCGATCCGCCTGGTGGACCCGCCGGCGGTCGGGCTCGTGGTCGCCGGGACGCAGATGGTCGCGGGCGCCGGCAGCGGCCTGGTCATCTCCCCGAACCAGACGCTCACGCTCGCGCGCGTCCCGGTGGACCGGGCGGGCGTCGCGGGCAGCATGCTGCAGGTCGGGCAGCGGGTGGGCTCCGCGCTCGGCGTGGCCGTCGCGCTGTCGACCTACTACACGGCGCTGGCTGCGGGCGTCGAGGGCGGCGTGGCCGCCGGCCGGGCGCTGCTCGTCACGGTGGCGCTCGTCGCGGTGGCCCTCGTGGTCGGCGTGGTGGACCTGGTCGCGCGGCGCCGCGACCCGGCCGCGACCGGCGGGACGTCGGGGTCCGGGGCCGTGGGCGCGGGCGGCAGGGCACCTGCCCGTGCGGCCGAGTAGAATTGGCACTCGCGTCGGGTGAGTGCCATCCCGGCCGCGCGTCGCCGGCGGCCGCCGGACGGCGCGGGGGCCGGACGTGGGGCGCGGCGGACCCGGCGTGACGGGCGGCCGGACAGGCATCGGGAGGTGGCGATGAGCGAGGACCGCAGGCTGGACGTGCTGCGCGCGATCGTGGAGGACTACGTCGCCACCCGCGAGCCCGTCGGCTCCCGCGCGCTCGTCGAGCGGCACGCGCTCGGCGTCTCGCCGGCCACCATCCGCAACGACATGGCCGCGCTCGAGGAGTCCGGCTACATCGTGCAGCCGCACACCTCCGCCGGCCGGGTGCCGACCGACAAGGGCTACCGGCTGTTCGTCGACCGGCTCGCGACCGTCAAGCCGCTGTCCGCCCCGGAGCGGCGGGCCATCGAGACCTTCATGGAGGACGCGGCCGACCTGGACGACGTGGTCGACCGCGCCGTCCGGCTGCTCGCCCAGCTCACCCACCAGGTGGCCGTCGTGCAGTACCCGTCGCTGCGGCGCACGGCCCTGCGGCACGTCGAGCTGGTCCCGGTCGGCGACCGGCACCTGCTCGTCGTCATCATCACCGACCACGGCCGCGTGGAGCAGCGCACGCTGGAGCTGGCGGACCCGCTGGACGAGGCCGTCGTGGCCCGGCTGCGGGTCCGGCTCAACGTGGCGGCGGCCGGCCGGCGCCTCGCCGAGCTGGACGCCGTGCTGTCCGGGCTGTCCGACGAGTTCGAGCCCGTCGCGGCCCCGCTGGTGCGGGCCGTCGTCGCCGTCGTGGAGGACACGCTGGCCCGCGAGAGCGAGGAGCGCGTGGTGCTGGCCGGCACCGCGAACCTCGTGCGGGGCGGCGGCCAGGACTTCGCCCGCACCATCAGCCCCGTGCTGGAGGCGCTGGAGGAGCAGGTCGTGCTGCTGCGGCTGCTGACCGAGATGGCCGAGGACGAGGCCGCCGTGGCCGTCCGCATCGGCCGGGAGACGCAGCACGAGGGCCTGGTGGAGACCTCGTTCGTCACCACCGGCTACGGCGGGCCCGGTGACGGCGGCGGTGCCGCTGTCGCCCGCATCGGATCGGTCGGCCCGCTCCGCATGGACTACCCCGGGACCATCGCGACGGTGCGTGCCGTCGCCCGCTACCTGTCCCGGATCCTCGCCGGGTGACCGGCCCCGACCGCACGACCCGCGCCCGCCCCCGCGGCGCCCCCGACCCGCGTCGACGCGCGCGACCGACAGGAAGTGACGAGTGAGCGACTACTACGAGGTGCTCGGCGTGGACCGCGACGCCACGCCCGAGCAGATCAAGAAGGCCTACCGCCGGCTGGCGCGCGAGCTGCACCCGGACGTGGCCGGCGCCGACGCCGCGTCGGAGGAGCGGTTCAAGGACGTGTCCCGGGCGTACGACGTGCTCTCCAACCCGGAGAAGCGCCGCATGTACGACATGGGCGCCGACCCGTCGTCCCCGGGCGGCGGCATGGGCGGGGGCTTCGGCTTCCAGGACATCTTCGAGACGTTCTTCGGTGCCGCGGCGGGGGGCGGCGCGCAGCGCGGTCCGATCCCGCGGGCGCGCCGCGGGCAGGACGCGCTCGTGCGGCTCGACATCGACCTCGCGGAGGCCACGTTCGGCACGCACCGCGAGGTGCCGGTCGACACGGCGGTGGTCTGCCCCACCTGCAGCGGCACCTGCTGCCGTCCCGGCACGTCCCCGCGCACCTGCGACGTGTGCGGCGGGCGCGGCAGCGTCCAGCGCGTCGCGCGCTCGTTCCTCGGCCAGGTCATGACGTCGCAGCCGTGCGCGGCCTGCCACGGGTTCGGCACCGTCATCCCCGAGCCCTGCACCGAGTGCGCCGGGGAGGGGCGCGTCCGGTCGCGCCGGGTCCTGGAGGTCGACGTCCCCGCGGGTGTCGACACCGGCACGCGCATCAAGCTCACGGCGCAGGGCGAGGTCGGCCCGGCGGGCGGCCCGGCCGGCGACGTGTACCTGGAGATCCGGGAGCGCCGCCACGAGACGTTCGTCCGGGAGGGCGACGACCTGCACTGCACGCTGCAGGTCCCGATGACGGCGGCGGCGCTCGGCACGGTGCTCACGCTGGAGACGCTGGACGGCCCCCAGGAGGTGGACCTGCGTCCTGGTACGCAGCCCGCCCAGGTGGTCACGCTGCGCGGGCTCGGGGTCGGCCACCTGCACGCCGGCGGCCGCGGCGACCTGCACGTGCACGTGGACGTCCAGGTGCCGACCGCGATGGACGACGAGCAGGCGGAGCTGCTGCGCCGGCTCGCGGCGCTGCGCGGCGAGGAGCGCCCGGAGGCGCGGCTGAGCGCGTCGGCGCCGGGGGTGTTCGCGAAGCTGCGCGACAAGCTCGCCGGACGCTGACGCGTGACGGCACCCGTCTTCCTGGCCGAGCCGGGCGGCCTCGCCGCCCTCGCGGCCGGCGACCTGTACCTGCTCGACGGCACCGAGGGGCGGCACGCGGGCGTCGTGCAGCGGCGTGCGCCGGGGGAGCGCGTCGACGTCGTCGACACGGCCGGCGTGCGGCTGGTCGGCGAGGTCGAGCACGTGGGCCCCGAGGGCGTGCACCTGCGCGTCCAGGAGGTCGTCGTGGAGGCGGTGCCCGCGCCGCGGCTCGTCCTGGTGCAGGCCCTCGCGAAGGGCGACCGGGACGAGCTGGCGATCGAGGCGGCCACGGAGGTCGGCGCCGACGGCGTCGTGCCGTGGCAGGCCGAGCGGTCGGTCGTCGTGTGGCGCGGGGACCGGGCGGCGAAGAGCCGGGCGCGCTGGCTCGGCACCGTCCGCACCGCGGCGAAGCAGGCCCGCCGGGCGCACGTGCCCGAGGTGGAGCTCGCGCTGGACTCCCCGGCGCTCGCGCGGCGGGTCGGCGACGTGGTGGCCGCGGGCGGGGTCGCGCTGGTGCTGCACGAGGAGGCGACCGTGCCGCTGGCCGGGGCCGGGCTGCCCGCCGCCGGCACCGGGACGGACGTCCTGGTCGTCGTCGGCCCGGAGGGCGGCATCTCGGAGCGGGAGGTCGCGGCGCTGGTCGGCGCCGGGGCCGTCACCGTCCGGCTCGGGCCGCACGTGCTGCGCACGTCGACGGCCGGTCCGGTGGCCCTCGGGCTGCTCGCGCAGCGGCTCGGCCGCTGGGGCTGAGGCGCCTGCCCGGGACGTCGGTCCTGGGCCGTACGTCTCATCCGTGACCTGCGTCACGGTCCTAGCGTCGAAGGTGGCAGCGAAGGCGCTCTCACCAGGGAACCGACCGTGAACACTGACGTACGGACCGGCAACGACGACCTCGCGGCGGGGGCAGCAGCACCTCGCCGCACCTCCCGGCGCTCCCGGCGCCTGCCCGTGCTGGGCGGGGCCGCCGGCGCGCTGACCCTCCTGCTCGCCGGGTGCGGCGAGGCCGGCGCGGGTGCCGGCGGCGGCGCCGGATCGGGCGCCGGCGCGGGCGCCGTGCACGGCGGCGAGGCGAGCCTCGTGCTGCCCGACCTCGGCGCCGTGACCGTGCTCGGCGGCGTCTCCGGGCGCCTGCTGCTGGGCCTCGGCCTGGTGGTGTGCGTGCTGGGGCTGGCCTTCGGCGTCGCGTCGTACGTGCAGCTCCGGCGCCTGCCGGTGCACGCGGCGATGCGGGAGATCTCCGAGCTCATCTACTCCACCTGCAAGACGTACCTCACGCAGCAGGGCCGGTTCCTCATGCTGCTGTGGGTGTTCATCGCCGCGGTGATCGTCGTGTACTACAAGGCGCTCGTCGGCTTCGAGTGGGGCCGGGTCGCGATGATCATCGCCTTCAGCCTGCTCGGCATGGCGGGGTCCTACGCCGTGGCGTGGTTCGGCATCCGCGTCAACACGTTCGCCAACTCCCGGACGGCGTTCGCGTCGCTGCGGGGCCGGCCGCTGCCGGTGCACCGCATCCCGATGAAGTCGGGCATGTCGATCGGCATGGTGCTCATCAGCCTCGAGCTGTTCATGATGCTCGTGATCCTGCTGTTCCTGCCCGCGGACGTGGCGGGCGCGTGCTTCATCGGGTTCGCGGTCGGCGAGTCGCTGGGCGCCTCGGCGCTGCGCATCGCGGGCGGCATCTTCACCAAGATCGCGGACATCGGCTCCGACCTCATGAAGATCGTCTTCAAGATCAAGGAGGACGACGCCCGCAACCCCGGCGTCATCGCCGACTGCACGGGTGACAACGCGGGCGACTCCGTCGGCCCGAGCGCGGACGGGTTCGAGACCTACGGCGTGACCGGCGTGGCGCTGGTGACGTTCGTGCTGCTGGCCGTCGACGACCCGGCGGTGCAGGCGACGCTGCTGGTGTGGCTGTTCGTCATCCGCGCGGTCATGGTCATCGCGTCCGCCGTGTCCTACCTGGCCAACGACGCCTGGACCCGCCGCCGCTACGCCACGGCCGACCGCATGGACTTCGAGAAGCCGCTGACGTCGCTGGTGTGGCTGACCTCGCTGGTGTCCATCGTCTTCACCTACGTGACGACCTGGGCGGTGCTCGGGCACCTCGAGGGCGCCGGGGACGGGCTGTGGTGGAAGGTCGCGGCGATCATCTCCTGCGGCACGCTGGCCGGCGCGCTCATCCCGGAGCTCGTCAAGGTGTTCACCTCGACCAACAGCCGGCACGTGCGCGAGGTCGTCACGTCCTCGCGCGAGGGCGGCCCGTCGCTCAACATCCTGTCGGGCCTGGTCGCCGGCAACTTCTCGGCCTACTGGCTCGGCATGACGGTGGTCGGTCTCATGGGCGGCGCGTTCCTCATCAGCGAGCAGGGCCTCGGCGACCTCATGGTCGCGCCGGCGGTGTTCGCGTTCGGCCTCGTGGCGTTCGGGTTCCTCGGCATGGGCCCGGTGACCATCGCGGTCGACTCCTACGGCCCGGTCACGGACAACGCGCAGAGCGTCTACGAGCTGTCCCTCGTCGAGGAGCTCCCGGGCGCCGCGGAGCAGATCGACGGCGAGCACGGGTTCCTCCCGCAGTGGGAGAACGCCAAGCGGATGCTCGAGGAGAACGACGGCGCCGGCAACACGTTCAAGGCGACCGCGAAGCCCGTGCTGATCGGCACCGCCGTCGTGGGCGCGACCACGATGATCTTCTCGATCATCGTGGCGCTCACGCAGGGCCTGACCACCGGTCTGGAGAACCTGTCGCTGCTGCACCCGCCGTTCCTGCTGGGTCTCATCACCGGTGGCGCCGTGATCTTCTGGTTCACCGGCGCGTCCATCCAGGCGGTCACGACCGGCGCGTACCGCGCGGTGGAGTTCATCAAGGGGAACATCAAGCTCGACGGCAGCACCCGGGCCTCGGAGGAGGACTCCCGGCGGGTCGTGGAGATCTGCACCCAGTACGCCCAGAAGGGCATGCTGACGATGTTCCTCGCGATCTTCTTCGCGACGCTGTCGTTCGCGTTCGTCGAGCCCTTCTTCTTCATCGGCTACCTGATCTCGATCGCGGTGTTCGGCCTGTACCAGGCGATCTTCATGGCGAACGCCGGCGGGGCCTGGGACAACGCGAAGAAGATCGTCGAGGTCGACCTGCACGCCAAGGGCACCGCGCTGCACGACGCGACGATCGTCGGCGACACGGTGGGCGACCCGTACAAGGACACCTCCTCCGTCGCGCTCAACCCGGTCATCAAGTTCACGACGCTGTTCGGCCTGCTGGCGGTCGAGCTCGCGGTGAGCCTCACGGACGACGGGCGCGGCACCCTGGTGCACGTGCTGGCGGCGGTGTTCTTCGTCGTCTCGGCGTACTTCGTGTACCGGTCGTTCTACGGGATGCGCATCGGGTCGGCGCCGGTCGGGGACGCGGAGCCCGTCGAGCCGGCCGAGCCCGCCGGCGGTGACGCGGGCACCGGCGACCGCGCGGACGACCGGGACGCCACGGCGGACCGGTCGGCCGGCGACGGCCTGCCCCGCCAGGCGGCGACCGAGCGCGACGTCCTGCCCGACGACGTCCCGGCCGGCGCCGACGAGCTGGTCGAGTCCGAGGGGCGGTGACCGGCCGTGCGCGTCGCCGTCAAGCACGACGCGGTCCTCGTCGGGCCTGACGGGCAGGTCGCGGGGCACGACGCCGCGGCCACGCTCGTCCGGCGGCTGCTGCGGGTGTTCCCGGGGTCGGTGCTGGTCGGCCCCGGGCCGCGGCGGTGCGCGGGGTTCGACATGCTGCCGCTGGAGTTCCTCGACGGCGACGGCACGGTGGTCGTGACGATGGACGTGCTGGACTCGGTGCAGGTGTGGCAGACGCTGCGCGCCGGGGGGTGCGAGCGGCCGCAGATCATGAACTTCGTGTGGTGGGACGCCACCCGCTACCCGCACGACGTGGAGCGCGCGGCCCTGGCGCTGTCGTGCGCGCTGTTCCCGACGTTCGCCAACTCCGCCCGCACCGCGTCGGAGATCCGCGAGCTGGTGGCCCGCAGCACCGTGCCGGCGCTGGGGGAGCGGGCGCGCATCGCCTGGGTGAACCTCGGGTTCCGGGTCGACCACATCCGGCCGCGGCGGGAACCGCCGGTCCCGGTCGTGCTGTACCCGGCGATCTACGTCTCCGAGCGCAAGCAGCCGCGGCTGTTCCTCGAGGTCGTCGACCGCGTGCACAAGCGCACGCCGATCCGGGTGGAGGCCCGCCTGCACGAGTCGCACCTCGTCTCCGAGGCCGCGATGCGGATGTCGGAGCGGGACTGGTGCTGGGTGGGCCCGCTGACCGCCAGCCGCGACTCGTACTGGGAGGCGCTCGCGCGCACCACGGCGTTCCTGGCGACCGCGACCGAGGAGTCCTACGGGCTGGAGTACGTGGAGGCGCTCGCGGCCGGTGCCGTCGGGGTGTTCCCCGACCTGCCCTGGGCGCGGGCCCTGCTGCCCGAGGGGTACCCGTTCTGCTACCGGACGCCGGACGAGGCGGTCGACCTGCTGCACCGCGCCGTCACCGACACGGCGCGCTGCCGCAAGGAGCTCGACGCGGTGGCCGGCGGGTCGTTCGTGCAGTGGCTGATGACGCACCACGACGACGACTCGTTCGACCGCGCGGTGACCGAGCGGGTGGAGGAGTGGTTCGGGGCCGCGCGCTGAGCGCTCCCGTCCCGGACGCGGCGGAGGCCCGCACCCCGAGCGGGGGTGCGGGCCTCCGGCACGTCGTGCCCGGTGCGCGGGGGGCTCAGCCCTGCCGCAGCTCCAGGTAGCGCGCGATGAGGGCGCGCGTCGACGGGTCCTGGCCCCCGAGCGCATCCGCGTCGCCCTCGACCGCCGGGGCGATCTCCAGCGCGAGCTTCTTGCCGAGCTCGACGCCCCACTGGTCGAACGAGTCGATGCCCCACACCACGCCCTGCACGAACGTGATGTGCTCGTACAGCGCGATGAGCTGGCCGAGCACCGACGGCGTGAGCGACGGCGCCAGGATCGACGTGGTCGGGCGGTTGCCGCTGAACACGCGGGCCGGGACGATCGCCTCCGGCGTGCCCTCGGCGCGGACCTCGTCGGCCGTCTTGCCGAACGCCAGCGCCTTGGTCTGCGCGAAGTAGTTCGCCAGGAACAGCGCGTGCACGTCGGTGTCGCCGTCCTTCAGCGGGTGCGCGGGGTTCGCGACCGCGATGAAGTCCGCCGGGATCAGCCGGGTGCCCTGGTGGATGAGCTGGTAGAACGCGTGCTGGCCGTTGGTGCCGGGCTCGCCCCAGAACACCTCGCCGGTCTGCGTCGTGACCGGGGTGCCGTCCCAGCGGACGGACTTGCCGTTCGACTCCATCGTGAGCTGCTGCAGGTACGCCGGGAACCGGTGCAGGTACTGCGCGTACGGCAGGACGGCGTGCGTGTGCGCGTCGAGGAAGTTCACGTACCAGACGTTGAGCAGGCCCATGAGGACCGGCACGTTCTGCTCGAACGGCGTGGTGCGGACGTGCTCGTCGACGGCGTGGAAGCCCTCGAGCAGCTCGCCGAACGCGTCCGGGCCGATCGCGATGGCGAGCGACGTGCCGATGGCCGAGTCGACGGAGTAGCGGCCGCCGACCCAGTCCCAGAACCCGAACGCGTTCTGCGGGTCGATGCCGAACGCCGCGACCTTGTCGAGCGCCGTCGAGACCGCCACGAAGTGCTTGGCGACCGCGCCGGTGCGGGCCTCCTCGGTGTCCTCGATCGCGCCGGCGGCGACCAACCCGCGCCACAGCCAGTCACGGGCCAGGCGCGCGTTGGTCAGCGTCTCCAGGGTGCTGAACGTCTTGGACGCGACGATGAACAGCGTCGTCGTCGGGTCGAGGTCCTTCGTCTTCTCGGCGATGTCCGTCGGGTCGATGTTCGACACGAACCGGACCTCGAGGCCCTCCTGCACGTACGGCTTGAGCGCCTCGTACGCCATGACGGGGCCGAGGTCCGAGCCGCCGATGCCGATGTTGACGACGGTCGCCACCCGCTCGCCGGTCACGCCCGTCCACTCGCCGGAGCGGACCTTCTCCGCGAACGCGGCGACCTTGGCGAGCACCTCCTGCACGTCCGCGTCGACGTCCTGGCCGTCCACGACCAGCGGCGGCTCGGCGTCCGCGGGGCGGCGCAGGGCCGTGTGCAGCACCGCGCGGTCCTCGGTGACGTTGATGTGCTCGCCGGCGAACATCGCGTCCAGGCGGGCCTTCAGGTCGACCTGGTCGGCCAGCGCCAGCAGCAGGGACAGCGTCTCGTCGGTGACGAGGTTCTTCGACAGGTCGACGGTGAGGTCCGCCACCTGGCGGGTCAGGCGGTCCGCGCGCTCCGGGTCGGCGGCGAACCAGCCGCGCAGGTCCGGGGTCAGCGCGTCACGGTGCGCGGTCAGGGCGGTCCAGGCGCCGGTGGTGGTGGCGTCGACGGGTGCAGTCACGGGGAGTCCCTCTCGGAAGCAGATCCAACGGGGACCACCGTATCCGCGCGGCGACCCCGGGCGAGCGGGACCGTCGGCCCCGCGGGCGGCCGGCTCAGCCGCCCAGCGCCTCGCGCACCAGCGGCGCCACGCGCGTGCCGAGCAGCTCGATCGCCCGCAGGCTCTCCCGCTGCGGCACGCCGGACAGGTCCATCTGGAAGATCTGCCGGTCGTGGCCGAGCGCGCCGTGCAGGGCGACGATCCGCTCGGCGACCTCCTCGGGCGCCCCGACGAAGTACGCCCCGCCCTTGGCGGCCTGCGACTCGAACGCGATGCGGTTGGGGATCGCGAAGCCGCGCTCGGACGCGATGCGCCGCATGGAGTCGAGCCAGTACGGGAAGAAGAACTCGCGCGCCGCGCGGCCGTCGTCGGCCACGAACCCCATCCCGGCGACCTCGACGCGTCGCGTGGCCGGGTCGTGGCCGGCCTCCTCGTGGGTGCGCCGGTAGAGCTGCACGAGCCCGGCGAAGTCCGCGGGGCGGCCCCCGATGATCGCGTAGGACACCGGCAGGCCGAGCCGGCCCGCGCGCTCGGAGGACGCGGGGTTGCCGCCGGTCGCGATCGCGATGCGCAGGTGCTCGCCGAGGCCCGGCTTGTCGAGCGGGCGCGGCAGCACGTCGACGCCCTGCAGCGGCGGGCGGAACCGGCCGGACCACGTCACCGGGTTGCCGCGGTCGATGCGCAGCAGCAGGCGGATCTTCTCCTCGAACAGCGCGTCGTAGTCGTCGAGCGAGGCACCGAACAGCGGGTACGACTCGATGAACGACCCGCGGCCGGCCAGCAGCTCCACCCGCCCGCCGGACAGCAGGTCCATCGTCGCGAACTGCTGGTACACCCGCACCGGGTCCTCCGTGGACAGCACCGTCACGGCGCTGCCGACGCTGATCCGCTCCGTCTGCGCGAGCGCGGCGGCGATGACGGTCGAGGGGGAGGAGATGGCGTAGTCGGGCCGGTGGTGCTCTCCGACGCCGACGTGGTCGAGCCCGACCTGCTCGGCGAGCCGCACGCGCTCCAGCACGTCGCGCAGCCGCTGGGCGGGGGAGGTCACCGCGCCGGTGACCGGGTCGGGGTGGATGTCGCCGAAGGTGTACAGACCGAGCTCCATGGCAGGTGGAGCGCTCGCGGCGCCGCGGGCATTCCGGGAGGCGGATGTCAGGGCGGTGAACGGCCGGTCACGATGTGGTCACGGTCACAGGAACTGCTTGACGGTAGTTAGTAAGGAAGGTCTACTAACAAACATGTCGGCGACAGAGACGACGCGGACGACGCGTCCCGGGGCACCCGCACCGCGGGGAGTGGGGCGCGCGCTGCGGCCCACCACCAAGGTGCTCCCCGAGCACGCCCGGGCGCACAACCGCGCGCTCGTCCTGCAGCACCTGTTCCACGAGGGGCCCTCCTCGCGCGCCGACCTCGCCCGCAGCACCGGCCTCACCCGGGTCACCGTCTCCGACCTCGTGTCCGTCCTCATCTCCGAGGGCCTCGTGCAGGAGCTCGGACTCCGGCCGGAGGGCCGCGTCGGCAAGCCCGCGACGCTCGTCGGGATGCGCACCGAGGAGTTCCACGTCGTCGCCGTGGACCTGGCGGACGACGCCAGCCTGCGCGGCGCCGTCATGACGCTCACCGGCGCCGTCGTCGCGCGCCGCGCCGTCTCGCTCGACGGGCGCACCGGGGACGCGGCCGTCGCCGTGCTCGAGGACCTGTGCCGCGAGCTGCTCGCCGCGGCCGACCGGCCCGTCGTGGGCGTCGGCATCGGGTCGCCCGGCGTCATCGACCCCACCGGCCTCGTCGTGGCCGCCCCCAACCGCGGCTGGTACGACCTGCCCCTGGCCGCGCTGCTCACCGAGCGCCTCGGCGTGCCGGTGCAGGTCGCCAACGACGCGAACGTCCACGCGCTGGGGGAGTACACCTACGGCGGCGCGACCGGCACCGGCCTCATGGTCGTCACCGTCGGGCAGGGCGTCGGCGCCGGCATCGTCCTGGACGGCGCGCTCGTGCGCGGCCGGGCCGACGCCGCCGGGGAGATCGGGCACGTGACCGTGGTCGACGACCGCGACGTCCGCGCCGGCGACCCGCTGCCGCAGCCCTGCGCGTGCGGGCGCGAGGGCTGCCTGGAGACCCTGCTCTCCCTGCCCGCCCTGCGCCGCGCCACGGCCGGCCGCACCCCCGAGGAGTCCGACGCGGTGCTCGCGTCGGTCGGACGGAAGCTGGGCATCGCCCTGGCTCCCGTCGTCAGCGCGCTCAACCTCGCCGAGGTCCTGCTCTCCGGTCCCCCGGAGCTGCTCGACGGAGCCCTCAGGGTGGAGGCGCTCGCCACCGTCCGGGCCCGGACCATGCCCCTGCTGGGGCAGGACCTCGTGCTGCGGATGGGCTCGCTGGACGAGGACGGGGCGCTCTCCGGCGCCGCGGCGCTCGTGCTGTCCGGTCAGCTCGGGGTCACGTGACGACCCCGAGCCGACCGCTTGCAGTGCCGGTACCACCACCCCGGCGACGCCCGGACGGGCCTCGCCTCGCATCAGGGAGGAACACCAACGTGAAGATCGTACGGATGGCAGCCGTCGGTGTGGCGGCGACGCTCGCGCTCACGGCGTGCTCGTCGGGCGACGACGGCGGCTCGACGTCGTCGGACGGCACCCCCGAGGCCGCGGACATCACCCTCTGGCTCGCCGGCGCGGACACGCCCGACGAGCTGCGCGACTACCTCAAGACGACGTTCGAGGAGGAGAACCCCGGCTCGACGCTCACCATCGAGGAGCAGGAGTGGGGCGACCTCGTCACGAAGCTGACCACCGCGCTGCCGGACGCCGCGAACACCCCCGACGTCGTCGAGATCGGCAACACGCAGTCGCCGACCTTCACCACGATCGGCGCGTTCCGCGACCTGACCCCGCTGTACGACGAGCTCGGCGGTGACGACCTGCTGCCCTCGTTCGTCGAGGTCGGCAAGGCGGACGGCAAGAACTACGCGCTGCCGTACTACTTCGGCTCGCGCTACATGTTCTACCGCAAGGACATCTGGTCGGCCGCGGGCCTCGAGCCGCCGACGACCCTCGCCGAGTTCTCCGAGGACGTCACCAAGCTCCGCACCGACTCG
The DNA here is from genome assembly GCF_039548315.1 of Cellulomonas olei. Taxonomy (NCBI): domain Bacteria; kingdom Bacillati; phylum Actinomycetota; class Actinomycetes; order Micrococcales; family Cellulomonadaceae; genus Cellulomonas; species Cellulomonas olei. The sequence goes on along the minus strand of NZ_JBCLVN010000018.1, from coordinate 32,623 downwards.
CAGTCCGGGTTCGCCATCGGCGGCCAGGACTGGCGCAACGGCATCTCGTGGGTGTTCGCGAACGGCGGCGAGCTCGCCACCGAGGACGGCGGCGAGTGGACCTCCACGCTGTCCGACCCGAAGACGATCGAGGGCCTCGAGCAGTGGCAGGCCGTGTACGAGGGCTCGTCCAACGTGCCGGCCACCGAGCGCGACGTCGCCTACTGGGACTTCCTCAACGACGGCACCGACGGCGCCGCCCCGGCCGCCGCGACGATCATGGCGCCGGGCTGGGCCCGCTGGTCCATCGGCGACCTGACGACGAACGACGCCGGCGAGGAGGTCCGCGACGGCATGGCGGACACCGACAAGTTCGGCATCTTCGCGCTGCCGGGCGCGGACGGCGGCCTCGCGCCGGTGTTCGCGGGCGGCTCGAACATCGCGATCTCGGCGAAGTCCCAGCACCCGGAGCTCGCCGAGAACCTCATGCGGATCATCTTCTCGCCCGAGTACCAGCAGCTGCTCGGCGAGAACGGCCTCGGGCCGGCCAACTCGCAGTACGTCTCCTCGCTCGGCGACGACGAGTTCGCGCAGACGATGATCGACACCGCCGCGGCGTCCAAGCTCACCCCGGCGGCGCCGGGCTGGGCCGCGGTCGAGGCGGCGTTCGTCTACGAGGAGCTGTTCCAGAAGATCGCCGAGGGCGGTGACGTGACCGAGCTCGCCGCGCAGTACGACGAGCAGATCACGCCGATGCTGAACGGCCAGTGACCGACCGCCGGCCGCGGGGACCAGCGCCCCGCGGCCGGCGCCGGCCGGCACGTCGCCCGTCAGGAGAGAACGCATGTCCACCACCGAGGCGCGCCCCGCGCCCCCCGCCGCCTCCCCGGCCGCGCCGCCCGCGGCCCGCCGGCGCCGCGGCCCCCGCGCCACCCCGTACGTCCTGCTGGTGCCGGCCGTCGCCGTCCTGCTGCTCGGCATGGGCTACCCGCTGTTCTGGCAGGTCGTCACGTCGCTGCAGGAGTTCGGGCTCGCGCAGCAGTTCGGCCAGCCGCCCACCTTCGTCGGCCTCGACAACTACGCCCGCATCTTCAGCGACGACGCGCTGTGGGCGGTCGTCGTGCGGTCCGTCGTCTTCTGCCTCGTCAACGCCTTCGTCACCGTCGGCATCGGGGTGCTGCTCGCGCTGCTCATGAAGGCCGTGCACCCCGTCGTGCGGGTCGTGCTCCAGGTCGCCCTGCTGCTCGCGTGGGCGATGCCGCTCGTCGCCGCCGTCACCGTCTGGAAGTGGCTGTTCGACTGGCGCACCGGTGTCGTCAACTGGCTGCTCGTGCAGGTCGGCTTCGACTCGTACGCCGGGCACTCGTGGCTCGCGCAGCCGCTGTCGTTCTTCTTCGTCGCCACCGTCGTCATCGTCTGGATGTCGGTGCCGTTCGTGGCGCTGTCCGTCTACGCCGCGCTCACGCAGGTGTCCGACGAGGTGCTCGAGGCCGCCCGCATCGACGGCGCCCGGCCCGCGCAGATCTTCTGGTACGTCACCATGCCGCTCGTGCGGCCCGTGCTGTCGATCGTGCTGCTGCTGCAGATCATCTGGGACCTGCGGGTGTTCGCGCAGATCCGCCTGCTGCAGGACAGCGGCGCCCCGGTCAGCGAGACGAACCTGCTGGGCAACTTCATCTTCGAGCTCGGCATCGGCCGGCAGGACTTCGCGGGCGCCGCTGCGGTGTCGATCTTCGTGCTCGCGCTCACCGTGCTGCTCAGCTGGCCCTACGTCCGCAGCCTGCTCAAGGAGGACCGATGAGCTCCGTCGAGACCGGCGCCGCCGCGCCGGCCCGCCCCGTGGCCGCGGGGGCCGCCCGCGGCGGGACCCCGGCCGTGCCGGTCAGCCGGCGCCCCGCCGCGCGACCCCGCCTGCGCCGCCGCCTCGGCCGCGTGCTGCTCGGCGCACTCGGCATCGCGGTCGCCGCCCTGTGGGCGTTCCCCGTCTACTGGATGGTGCTGTCCGCGCTGACGCCCGACGCGCGCCTGCGGTCCGCGACGCCGTCGTTCCTGCCGACCAGCCCGACGCTCGCCAACTTCCGCTCGGTGCTCGAGGGCGGCTCGTTCGGGTCGGCGCTGCGCATGAGCCTCGCGATCACCGGCACGACCGTGGTGGCCGTGCTCGTGTTCGCGTTCCTGGCCGCGCTGGCCATCAGCCGGTTCCGGTTCCGCGGGCGCCTGACGTTCGTGGTGGCGGTGCTGTTCGTCCAGATGCTGCCTGCCGAGGGCCTGTTCATCGCGCAGTACAAGATGCTGTCCACCGCCGGGCTGCTCAACAGCGTCATCGGCGTCTCGGTGCTGTACACCGCGGCCGTCGTGCCCTTCACCATCTGGATGCTGCGCGGGTTCGTGGCCGGCGTGCCCATCGAGCTCGAGGAGGCCGCGATGGTGGACGGCCTGTCGCGCACCCGGGCGTTCCTGCGGATCACGTTCCCGCTGCTGGCCCCCGGGCTCGTGGCGTCCGGGGTGTACGCGTTCCTGCAGGCGTGGAACGAGTTCACCGTCGCGCTGGTCGCCCTGCCCGCGGAGTCCGCGCGCACGCTGCCGCTGTGGCTGCGCTCGTTCCTGGCCGCCAGCACCAACCGCGGCGTCGACTGGGGCGAGGTCATGGCGGCGTCCACGCTCATCGCCGTGCCCGTCATCGTGTTCTTCCTCGTCGTCCAGGGCAGGATGACCTCGGGGCTCGTGTCCGGAGCGGTGAAGGGCTGACGTGGACGAGGTGATCACGCGGTCCCGGGCGAGCGGCCCGGGACCGGCAACGACCGGCGCGTCCGCCGGCTGGTCCGTCGGGCTCGACGTCGGCGGCACCAAGACGCTCGGCGTGCTCGTGGACCCCGAGGGCACCAGCGGACCCGGGCTGCGGCTCGCGTCGCGCCCCGGGGGGGACGCCGTCGCGGCCACAGCCGCCGAGGCCGTGCACCGGCTCGTCGCGGACGCCGGGCTCGCCGTCGCCGACCTCGCGGGCGTGGGCATCGGCCTGCCCGGCATCGTGGACCCCGGCGCCGGGCGCGTCGAGCACGCCGTCAACCTCGGCATCGAGGGCTCCGTCCCGCTGGCCGCGCAGGTGTCCGGCCTGCTGGGCGGCGTGCCGGTGCGGCTCGAGAACGACCTCAACGTCGCCGCAGTCGGCGCCGCGCACCTGCTGCCCGACCCGGCGCCCGACCTGGCGTTCCTCGCGCTCGGCACCGGTCTCGCGGCGGGCCTCGTGCTGGACGGCCGGCTGCGGCGCGGCGCGAGCGGCGTGGCCGGGGAGATCGGGCACCTCGTGCACGTCCCCGGCGGGCTGCCGTGCCCGTGCGGCCAGCGCGGCTGCCTCGAGCAGTACGCGTCCGGCAGCGCGCTCGGCGCCGCGTGGCCGACGTCCGACGGACGGCCCGCGCCGGTCGCGCTGTTCGAGGCGGCCGAGGCCGGGGACCCCGCGGCGCTCGCGGTGCGGGCCCGGTTCGCCGACGCGCTCGCCGCCGCGGTGCGGGTGCTGCTGCTCACGACCGACGTCGCGCACGTCGTCGTGGGCGGCGGCGTCAGCGAGCTCGGCGCGCCGCTGCTCGCCGTGCTGCGCGACGAGCTGGACCGACAGGCCAGGGACTCCGCGTTCCTGGCCGCGATGCAGATGGCGGAGCGGGTCACCCTCGCGCCGCGTGGAGTACCGGTGGGTGCCGTCGGCGCCGCACTGGTCGGACGGAGGGAGTCCTGATGGAGGTCGTCATCGCGCCCGGGCCCGAGCTGGCCCGCCTCGCGGCGGACACGATCGAGCGGGTGCTGCGCGCCCGCGCCGCGGAGGGCCGGCACGCGGTGCTCGGCATCGCCACCGGGTCCAGCCCGCTCGCGGTCTACGACGAGCTCGCGCGGAGGCACACGCAGGAGGGCCTGTCGTTCGCGGGCGTGCAGGCGTTCATGCTCGACGAGTACGTCGGGCTCGCCGCCGACCACCCCGAGCGGTACCGCAACGTCATCGAGACGGAGTTCGCCTCCCGCGTCGACATCGACCCCGCCGACGTCCACGGCCCCGACGGGCTCGCGGAGGACATCCCCGCGGCCTGCGCGGCGTACGAGGCCGCCATCGCGGAGTCCGGCGGCGTCGACGTGCAGATCCTCGGCGTCGGCACCGACGGGCACATCGCGTTCAACGAGCCCGGGTCGTCGCTGGCGTCCCGCACCCGCATCAAGACGCTGACGCGCCAGACCCGCGAGGACAACGCCCGGTTCTTCGGCGGCGACGTCGCGCAGGTGCCGACGCACTGCCTCACGCAGGGGCTCGCGACCATCATGTCCGCGCGGCACGTCCTGCTGCTCGCGACCGGCAAGCACAAGGCCGAGGCCGTGCACCAGCTCGTCGAGGGCCCCGTCAGCGCCATGTGGCCCGGCACCGTCCTGCAGCACCACCCGCACGCCACGGTCCTCGTCGACGAGGCGGCGGCGAGCCGCCTCCAGCTCGCGGCGTACTACCGCGAGACCTTCGCCGCCAAGCCCGCCTGGCAGACCATCTAGCCCCACCCCGCGTCGCCCCGGGTCGCCCGCCCCGCCCGCCCCGCACCCGTCAGGTCGTCAGCTGCGGCCGAGGTCGTCAGCTGGACATGACGACCTCGGCCCGACCTGACGACCTCGGTCCGACCGGGTGGCCGCGGCGCGACCGACGGTCTCCTCGTGTGGCGGGTCGAGGGTGCGGCGGCGTCGTCCACAGGCCGTGCACCCCGCCTGGCCCAGGGTGACGCCGGGCGGGCAGAGTGGCGCGATGTCAGACGTGGAGACGGGACGGCCGGTGGCGGGCGCACGGCGTGAGCCGCTGCCGAGCCTGGTCCTCGCGCAGGGGGAGGACCAGGCACGGCTGCGTCGGCTGCGTCGTGATCCGGCGTGGACGAAGGTCGGCCGGGGCGCGTACCTGCCGCCGCCGCCGGCCGAGCGGACCCCGGCGGAGCGGGACCGCCGTGCGGCCCTGGCTCGTGTGCGGGCCGTGCACGAGCGTCGGACGGCGCCCGGGTGGTTCAGCCACCAGACCGCCGCGCTGCTGTGGGGTTGCGACCTGCTGGACGTGCCCTCGACGACCCACCTGGTCCAGCGCTCGAGGCCCTCCGACCACGGCGACGCCTCGGTGGCGCGACACCACGGGACCGTGCCGGTCGGCGAGCAGGTCGTGCTCGACGGGCTCCCTGTCACGAGCCTGGAACGCACCGTCGTCGACTGCGCCTGCCTCCTCGACCCTCCTGCGGCACTCGTCGTCGCCGACTCGGGCCTGCGCATCGGGGCGGACCCGGAGCGGATCGACGCCCTGCTGCGGGCTCGGGCCGGTCGTCGCGGAGCTGCCCGCGCCCGCGGGGTGCTCGACCTGGCCGATGCGCGGGCGGAGTCGCCGGGTGAGTCCTTGACCCGGTGGCACCTGCTGCGGGCCCGGCTCCCCGCGCCAGACCTGCAGGTCCCGCTCCCGACCCGTCTGGGGTTGTTCCGCGGCGACCTCGGGTGGGACGAGCCGCGCGTGGTCGTGGAGTTCGACGGGTTCGTGAAGTACTCCGGGGCATACGGGAGCACTGCGCCTGACGCGGTGTTCGCCGAGAAGAGACGTCAGGACGCGATCGAGGAGGCCGGCTGGCGAGTCCTGCGCGTCACCTGGTCCGACCTTCGCGACCCGGCGGCGCTGGCGGGCAGGGTGCGGCGCGCGCTCGGTCGGGGCGACCGCGACGGGCGGCGGGTCCCCGCGGCCGCGAGGTCGTCATCTCGGGCCGAGGTCGTCAGGCCGACCTGACGACCACGGCCCCACATGACGACCTCGCCGGGCTGAGGGGCGGGGGCGGGGCGCGGGGGGCGGGGGCGGGCGCGGGGGGGTGTGGGGGGGGGGGGGCGTACGATGGCGGGCATGAGTGAGCCCCTGCCGCCGAGCACCGAGCCGGACCGACTGTCGGAGCCGGGCGGCGGGTCGACGGGGCTCCTCGAGCGCGTCGAGCAGGAGCAGGCCGTCGAGCCGGGCGACCACGAGCGCTTCGCGCACTACGTGCGCAAGGAGAAGATCATGGAGTCGGCGCTGTCCGGCAAGCCCGTGGTCGCGCTCTGCGGCAAGGTGTGGGTCCCCGGGCGGGACCCGAACAAGTTCCCGGTGTGCCCCGTCTGCAAGGAGATCTACGAGGGTCTGCGCGAACCGCAGGACGGCGGGGACGGCGACACGGGGTCCGGCGGTGGGGGACGCCGCTGGGGCTTCGGCCGCGGCAAGGGCTCGGGCGACTCCTCCGGCGGACAGTGAGCGCCGCGGAGCGCCCCTCGTCCTCATCCGCCTCGCACGCCTCGACGTCGGCAGCATCGCAGCTGCCGCCGGCGTTCCCCGGGCGTGCGCCGTGGGGGACGGCGGGCAAGCTGCGCGCCTGGCAGGCCGAGGCGCTCGAGCAGTACCTGACGACGTCGCCGCGGGACTTCCTGGCGGTCGCGACCCCGGGCGCCGGCAAGACGACGTTCGCGCTGCGGATCGCCACGGAGCTGCTGCAGGCGCGGATCGTACGCCGCGTGACCGTGGTCGCGCCGACGGAGCACCTCAAGCACCAGTGGGCGGACGCGGCGGCGCGCGTCGGCATCAAGCTGGACCCGAACTTCAAGAACGCGCAGGGCCGGCACGGTCACGGGTTCGACGGCGTCGCGCTGACGTACGCGGGCGTGGCGTCGAAGCCGGCGCTGCACGCCGCGCGCACCACCGCGGCGCCGACGCTGGTGATCCTCGACGAGGTGCACCACGGCGGTGACGCGCTGTCCTGGGGCGACGCGGTGCGGGAGGCGTTCGAGGGCGCGACGCGGCGCCTGGCACTCACCGGCACCCCGTTCCGCAGCGACACGGCCGCGATCCCGTTCGTCGAGTACGAGCGCGGCGTGGACGGCATCCGGCGCAGCCGCGCGGACTACACGTACGGCTACTCCGAGGCGCTGCGCGACCACGTGGTCCGCCCGGTGCTGTTCCTCACCTACTCGGGCTCGATGCGCTGGCGGACGAAGGCCGGCGACGAGGTCAGCGCCCGCCTGGGCGAGCCGCTGACCAAGGACATGACCGCGCAGGCATGGCGGACGGCCCTCAACCCGGACGGCGAGTGGATCCCGTCGGTGCTCGCCGCGGCCGACCGCCGGCTGACGGAGGTGCGGCGCACGGTGCCGGACGCCGGGGCCATGGTCATCGCGACCGACCAGACGGACGCCCGCGCGTACGCCGGCCACCTGGCCCGGCTGACGGGGGAGTCGCCGACCGTCGTGCTGTCCGACGACGACGGGGCGAGCGCCCGCATCGACGAGTTCTCCGCGTCGGAGTCCCGCTGGCTGGTGGCCGTGCGGATGGTCTCGGAGGGCGTCGACGTCCCGCGGCTCGCCGTCGGCGTGTACGCGACGAGCACCGCGACGCCGCTGTTCTTCGCGCAGGCCGTCGGGCGGTTCGTCCGCGCGCGGCGCCGCGGGGAGACCGCCTCGGTGTTCCTGCCGAGCGTCGCGCCGCTGCTGGCCCTGGCGAACGCGCTGGAGGTCGAGCGCGACCACGCCCTGGACCGGCCGCTGACCGCCGAGGAGCAGGGCGAGGGCTACAACCCGGAGGACGCGCTGGTCGCGGACGCGAACCGGTCGGAGAAGGCCTCGGACGCCCTGCAGGGCACGTTCGAGGCGCTGGAGGCCCAGGCCTCGTTCGACCGCGTGCTGTTCGACGGCGGCGAGTTCGGCACGGGCGCGGACGTCGGCTCGGAGGAGGAGCTGGACTTCCTCGGGCTGCCCGGCCTGCTCGACCCGGACCAGGTGACGACCCTGCTGCGGCAGCGCCAGGCCAGCCAGGTCAACGCCCGCCGGAGCAAGGGGCAGCCGGAGCCGGACCGCGCCGAGATGGACCACCGGCGGCAGGCGGAGCTGCGCAAGGAGCTGTCCCAGCTGGTGGGCGCCTGGTCGCGCCGGAGCGGGCAGCCGCACGGCGCGGTGCACGCCGAGCTGCGTCGCCGCTGCGGCGGCCCGGAGGTCCCGCTGGCGGACCCGGCGCAGCTCGAGGCGCGGGTGTCGATGGTCAGGGGCTGGTTCGTCGGCAAGCGCTGACTCCCGGTATCCGTGCAGGTCAGCGCGCTGCTACTACCACGGTTCGGCCGGCGCGCAACCGCTGCTCCCGGCGTGCGGACCGCGCTGACCGGTGAGAACGTCGTCCCCGTGACAGACGTCCGCCGGGTCGACCGGCGGACCACGGAGCAGGGGGACGAAGGGAGATCGTCAGATGCCCACGTGGCTCATCCTCATCATCATCGGTGTGGTCCTGCTGATCCTGGGCGTCGCGGTCGAGGCCGCGAAGTTCCTGCTCTGGATCGGTATCGCGGTGCTCGTCGTGAGCCTGATCCTCGGCCTGGTGCGCCGCGGAGGCTCGCGGGTCTAGCCCGCCACCGCCGGTAGCCGGTGCCCGCGTCCCCGTCCCGGGGGCGCGGGCACCGGTGCGTCCGGGCCCGTGCCGTCCGCGCCCGTGCCGTCCGGGCCCCGCGCCCGGGCTCAGACCGTCAGCGTCACCGTGGGCAGCGCGGCCTCGTCGGCGGACAGCCGCCGGGCCCCGCGGGGCAGCTCGTCCCGGGACGCGGCGTGGCGGGCGGCGGCCGCGGCGACACCGTCCGCGCCCGTCCAGCCCGGCTGCACCGCGCCGTCCACGACGAGCGGCACGACGAGGCCCCGCAGGTCGTCGGAGTCCGGCGCCCAGGCCCGCACCGCGTCGTCGCCGCCGCTCACCACGACCTCGGCGACCGCCCGCCCGTCGCCGTCCAGCCGCCGTGCCGCGGTCTTGCGGCCCCCGGTGGACGTCTTGGCGGTCGAGGCCTTGGCCACCGGGGCGAGCCGGCCGTCGGCACCCTCGCGGGCCACGAGCTTGTAGACCATGCCGCACGTGGGCGCGCCGGACCCGGTGACCAGCGACGTGCCGACCCCGTAGGAGTCCACCGGTGCGACGGCGAGCGCGGCGATCGCGTACTCGTCGAGGTCGGACGTGACGACGATGCGCGTGTCCCGGGCACCGAGCGCGTCGAGCTGGGCGCGCACCTCCTGCGCGAGCACGCCGAGGTCGCCGGAGTCGAGCCGCACCGCCCCGAGGCCCGGGCCGGCGGCCGCGACGGCCCGCTCGACGCCGCGGCGCACGTCGTAGGTGTCGACCAGCAGCGTGGTCCCGGCGCCGGCGGAGGCGACCTGTGCCGCGAAGGCGGCCTCCTCGTCGTCGTGCAGCAGCGTGAAGGCGTGCGCGGCCGTGCCGATCGTCGGGATCCCGTAGCGCCGGCCGGCCTCGAGGTTCGACGTCCCGGCGAACCCGGCGACGGCGGCGGCTCGCGCGGCGGCGACCGCGGCCTGCTCGTGGGCGCGCCGGGCACCCATCTCCAGGCACGGCCGGCCGATCGCGGCGCTCGTCATGCGGGACGCGGCCGACGCCACGGCGGAGTCGTAGTTGAGGACGGACAGCACGACGGTCTCCAGCAGCACCGCCTCGGCGAAGCTGCCCTCGACGGTCAGCACGGGGGAGTGCGGGAAGAACATCTCCCCCTCCGCGTACCCCGTGATCGTCCCCGTGAACCGGTAGTCCGCGAGGTACTCCAGCGTGGTGTCGTCGACGACGCCCTCGCGCGCGAGCCAGCCGAGCTCCTCGGGCCCGAAGCGGAAGTCCGCCAGCGCCTCGAGGACGCGGCCGGTGCCCGCGAGCACGCCGTAGCGCCGCCCGTGCGGCAGGCGCCGCGTGAACACCTCGAAGACGCAGCGGCGCTCGGCCGTCCCGTCCGCGAGGGCGGCCTGCAGCATGGTGAGCTCGTACCGGTCGGTCAGCAGGGCGGTGCTCGACGTCATGGGCACACGGTAGGCGCGCGGGGGCGGCGTCGCCGCCAGGGAACCTAGAGTGGTCCGGTGTCCGTGGAGATCGCACCCGAGGAGACCGCCCACGCCGAGGGCGCCGTCGCCGAGCCCTGGGTGACGGTCGTCTGGAACGACCCGGTCAACCTCATGTCGTACGTCACCTACGTGTTCCGCTCGTACTTCGGCTACCCGCAGGCGAAGGCGGAGAAGCTGATGCTCGAGGTGCACGAGCAGGGCCGGTCGGCCGTGTCCACCGGCAACCGCGAGCAGATGGAGGTCGACGTGCAGGCGATGCACGGGTTCGGGCTGTGGGCCACGCTCCAGCGGGGCGACGCGTAGGTGCGCGCGTTCCGGCGGGAGGGCGACGACCTGGTGGCGGAGGTCGACGCCGGGGAGCGCGAGGTGCTGGCGACGGTCGTGGCGGACGTGGCGGAGCTGCTGGGCGACCGCCCGGGCGGCGCGGGGGGCCGGGGCGGCGACGTCGACGGGGATCCCGACCCCGGCGGCCCCTCCGACGCGCTCGGGGAGCTGCACCTGCGCCTCGACCCGCTGCCCGCGCCGGACGACCCGGCCGTCCACCGGCTGCTGCCCGACGCGTCCCGCGACGACCCCGAGGTGACCGCGGAGTTCCGCCGGCTGACCGAGGACGACCTGCGGGCGCGCAAGCTCGCGCGGCTGCGCGCGCTGCACGACGCGCTCGTGGGCGGCGCGACCCCCGGCACGACCCCCGGCGCGACCGACCCCGCAGCGGGCGGGGACGGCGGCCCTGCCGACCGCGGCCCGGCGCCCACGGGGCGGCACCTGGCGGGCACGGTCGTCCGGGTGCCGCGCGGGCGGGCCGCGGAGCTGGCGGCGACGCTCACCGACGTCCGGCTGGTGCTCGGGGAGCGGCTCGGGGTGGCCGACGAGGACGCGAGCGAGCGGCTCGAGCAGGAGGTCGTGCACGGCGACCCCGCCCCGGACGACCACGCGGCGCAGGCCCGGCAGTACCTCGGCTCCGTGTTCCTCGCGCTGGGCTGGTGGCAGGAGACGCTCATGGCGTGCCTGCTCGCGGACCTCCCGGGCGCCCCGGAGCACGACGACGACCCGGGGCGGGACTAGGATCGAGGGCGTGAACGACGCACCCATCGGGATCTTCGACTCGGGGGTGGGCGGTCTCACCAACGCGCGGGCGATCATCGACCAGCTCCCGCACGAGTCGGTGCTCTACATCGGCGACACCCTCAACACCCCGTACGGGCCGAAGCCGCTCGCGGCGGTCCGCGCCCACGCCCTCGAGGTGATGGACGACCTGGTGGACGCGGGCGTGAAGATGCTCGTCATCGCGTGCAACACGGCGTCCTCCGCGGTGCTGCGCGACGCCCGCGAGCGGTACACGCTGCGCAAGGGCCTGCCGGTCGTCGAGGTGATCCTCCCGGCGGCGCGGCGCGCGGTCGCCGCGACCCGCACCGGCCGCATCGGCGTCATCGGCACGAAGGCGACGATCGAGTCGCGGGCCTACGACGACGCGTTCGCCGTCGCCCCGGGCGTGCAGCTCACGACGCAGGCGTGCCCGCGGTTCGTCGAGTTCGTCGAGGCGGGCGTGACCTCCGGCCCCGAGCTGCTGAGCGTGGCGAGCGAGTACCTGCAGCCCGTCAAGGACGCGGGCGTCGACACGCTGGTGCTGGGCTGCACGCACTACCCGCTGCTCACCGGCGTGATCTCGTACGTCATGGGCGAGGACGTCACGCTCGTGTCCTCGGCCGAGGAGACCGCGAAGGACGTCTACCGCACGCTCGTCGCGCACGACCTGGAGCGGGACCCGGCCGCGGGCCCGCCGCAGCACCGGTTCCTCGCCACCGGCGACCCGGACTCGTTCGCGCACCTCGCGCGGCGGTTCCTGGGCCCCGAGGTGCAGCACGTGGAGGCGCGCGGCGCCCTGCGCTGACGGCCGGGTGACGAGCGCCACGTCCGGGGCGGGACCGTCGACCGCCCGCCGCGGCGACCTGCACGGCATCATGGCACCCGGACCGCCGAGGGTCGTCGGTCCTGCTGGTCACGCAGGGGAGAGGTGCCGATGAGGCTGGTCGTCGTGGGCAGTGCCGGGTCGTTCCCGGGCCCGGACTCCGCCGCGTCCAGCTACCTGGTCCAGGCCGAGGGCCCGGACGGCGAGGGCGGCACCCGCACGTGGAGCGTGCTGCTCGACCTCGGCAACGGCGCGCTCGGGCCCCTGCAGCGGCACCTGGAGCCGGCGACGCTCGACGCGGTCGCGATCAGCCACCTGCACGCCGACCACGTCGCCGACGTCGTCGTGCTCGGCGTGATGCTGCGCTACGACCCGCGGGGCTGCCGCACGGCGCCGCTGCCGCTGTTCGGGCCGGACGGCACCGCCGAGCGCCTCGCGCAGCTCTCCGGCCACGACCCGGCCACCGACACCGGCGCGCACCTGGCGCTGCGCACGTGGCGGGCGGGCGAGGCCGTCCGGGTCGGTCCGCTGACGATCGAGCCCGTCCCCGTCGAGCACCCCGTGCCCGCGTTCGGGTTCCGGGTGTCCGGCCCGTCGTCCGTCCACCCGGGCCGGACCGTCACGCTCGGGTACACCGGCGACACCGACGAGTGCCCGGGGCTGGACGCGATCGCCCGCGACGCGGACCTGCTGCTCGCGGAGGCCGCGTACCTGGAGTCGTCGGACGCCCCCCGCGGCGTGCACCTCACGGGGCTGCGCGCCGGACGTGCCGCGCAGCGGGGCCGCGCGCGCCGGCTGCTGCTCACCCACCTGGTCGCCTGGAACGACCCGCGGGCCAGCCTCGCGGAGGCGGCCGGCGCGTACGACGGGCCGCTCGACCTGGCCCGGCCGGGCACGGTCGTCGACCTCTGACCGCGCGGCGCCCCCGGCGCTCCGGGCTACCCTCGGGGGCATGACCACCGAGCCCACCACCTCGACGTCCGCCGTGCCCGCGACCCCGCGCGCCGACGGTCGCACCCCGGACGCGCTGCGGCCGATCGCGATCACCCGCCGCTACCTCGACGCCGGCGAGGGCAGCGTGCTCGTGGAGTTCGGCGGGACCAAGGTGCTGTGCGTCGCGTCGTTCACCGCCGGCGTCCCGCGCTGGCGCAAGGGGTCGGGCGAGGGCTGGGTCACCGCGGAGTACGCGATGCTGCCGCGCTCCACCACCACCCGGTCGGACCGGGAGTCGGTGCGCGGGAAGATCGGCGGCCGCACGCACGAGATCTCCCGCCTGATCGGCCGCTCGCTGCGGGCGGTCGTGGACGTCGCCGCGCTGGGCGAGAACACGATCGTGCTGGACTGCGACGTGCTGCAGGCCGACGGCGGCACGCGGACCGCGGCCGTGACCGGCGCCTACGTGGCGCTCGCGGACGCCGTGGCGTGGGGCGTCGCGCAGAAGCAGGTGGACCGCAGGCGCACCGTGCTGCGGGACTCCGTCTCCGCCGTGAGCGTCGGCATCGTGGACGGCCGCCCCGTGCTGGACCTGCCGTACGTCGAGGACGTCCGCGCCGAGACGGACATGAACGTCGTGGTCACGGGCTCGGGCTCGTTCGTCGAGGTGCAGGGCACGGCCGAGCACGCGCCGTTCGACCGGGCGGAGCTGGACGCGCTGCTCGACCTGGCGCTGGTCGGCACCGGTGAGCTCGCCCGCGTCCAAGCGGAGGTGCTGGCGCTGCCGGTGGCGGACGGCCCCGTCACGGTGCGCGGCGGCTCGGCGGCGCCGGGCCCGGTGGTGCCCGCGTGACCGCGCCCGCCCGCCTCGTCCTGGCGACGCACAACGCCCACAAGCTCACCGAGCTGCGGGCGATCCTCGTCCCGGCGCTGCCCGGGCTGGACCCGGCGTCCGTGGTGGGCGCGCGCGACGTCGGCGCCCCGGAGCCCGTCGAGGACGGCGTGACGTTCGCGGAGAACGCCCTCATCAAGGCGCGCGCGCTGGCCCGGCACACAGGCCTGCCCGCCGTCGCGGACGACTCCGGGCTGTCGGTGGACGTGCTCGGCGGTGCCCCCGGCATCTTCTCGGCGCGCTGGGCCGGCCGGCACGGCGACGACCGCGCGAACCTCGACCTGCTGCTCGCGCAGCTCGCCGACATCGCGCCCGAGCACCGCGCGGCGCGGTTCACCTGCGCGGCGGCCCTCGTCACCCCGGACGGCGCCGAGCACGTGGAGCTCGGGCACCTGCGCGGCACGCTCGCGCGGGAGCCGCGGGGGGAGCACGGCTTCGGGTACGACCCGGTGCTGGTGCCCGAGGGGGAGACGCGCACGTGCGCGGAGCTGACGCCCGACGAGAAGAACCGCATCTCGCACCGCGGCCAGGCGTTCCGGGCGCTCGTGCCCGCCGTGGTCGCGGTGCTCGCCGGGGCGCCCGCGGGCGGTCCGGCGGCCGGCGGCTGAGCGCGCCCGTGGCCGAGGTCCATCTCGTCGCGGACGCCCTCACGTTCGGCTACCCGGGGCGCCCGGTGCTCGACTCCGTGAGCGTGTCGGCGTCGGCGGGCGACCGTGTCGGGCTGGTGGGGGAGAACGGCGCCGGCAAGACGACGCTGCTGCGGCTGCTGGCGGGCGACCTCGTCCCCACAGCGGGCGAGGTGCGGCGCGCGGGCTCGGTCGCGGTGGTGCAGCAGGAGCTCGACGTGCCGCCGGGCGCGACGGTCGGGGACCTGGTGCGTCGCACGGCGGGCGAGGTGCGCGCGGCCGCGGCACGGCTGGACGACGTCGTCGCGCGCTTCGACCACGAGTCGGGCGACCTGGCGGAGCTGACCGAGGCGCTGGCCGCCGCGGAGCGGCTCGCGGCCTGGGACGTCGACCGCCGCGTCGACGAGGCGCTGACGCGGTTCGGGGCGCCGCGGGACCCCGCGAGGCGGCTCGACACGCTCAGCGTCGGGGAGGCCTACCGTGCGCGGCTCGCCTGCCACGTCGCGGAGCGGGCCGACATCCTGCTGCTCGACGAGCCGACGAACCACCTGGACGCCGGCGGCATCGAGTACCTGACCGCCGAGCTCCAGCAGTGGCCGGGCGTCGTCGTCATCGTCACGCACGACCGCCGGCTGCTCGACGACGTCATGACCGCCGTGCTCGACCTCGACCCGTCGATGGACGGCCGGCCGGTGCTGTACGGCGCCACCCGGTACGCGACGTACCGGTTCCAGAAGGACCAGGCGCTGCGCCGGTGGCGCGCCCGGTACGCGCAGGAGCGCAAGCGGGCCGCGCGGCTCGCCGAGCGGCTCGACGCGTCCTACGAGGGCCTGTCCGACGAGTGGCGCCCCGCGAAGGGCTCGCAGAAGCACCGCCGCGCGACGCGCGCCCGCCTGCACGTCAAGGCCGCCGACCGCCTGGTGCAGCGCCTGGAGGCGGAGGCCGTCGAGGTGCCCGTCCCGCCGCCGGCGCTCGTGTTCCCCGACCTGCCGTCGATCCCCGCGGGCTACGAGGGCGGTCCGCTGCTCGAGCTCCGGGCCCCGCGCGTCGCCGGCCGGCTGGACCTGCCGGGTGTGCGCGTGGACCTGCCGCCCGCCGGCCGCCTGCTCGTCACGGGCGCCAACGGGGCCGGCAAGTCCACCCTGCTGGCGGCCCTGGCCGGTCAGGTGCCGCTCGACCGGGGGCACCGCGCCGTCGCGCCCGGCGTCCGCCTGGGCGTGCTGGTGCAGGACGACGACAACCCCGCCCGGCTCGGGACGACCGGGTTCGAGGCGGCCGCCCGGCGCGCGCTGGACCTGCTGGAGGCGGGCTCGCTCGACCCGGCCCACGTGGTGCCGGTGGCCGCGCTCGGCCTGCTGGACGAGGAGGACCTGGACCGCCCGCTGCGCGAGCTCTCCGTGGGCCAGCGGCGGCGGTTCGAGCTGGCGGCGGCGCTGGTGTCCGCCCCGCACGTGCTGGTGCTCGACGAGCCGACCAACCACCTGTCGATCGCGCTCGTCGACGAGCTGACCGAGGCGCTGCGGCTCACGTCGGCGGCCGTCGTCGTCGCGACGCACGACCGCGCGATGCGGGCGGACCTGGCGGACTGGCCGTCGGTCGAGCTGTAGGCGTCAGGTCGCCGGGGCGTCTGCCGCGGACGGCTCCCGGGGCGCCCCGGGCAGCACGCGCTCCAGCAGCCGCACCAGCACGGCCAGCACCAGGAACCCCACGGCGACGACGGTCGTGTTGAGGGCCGCCCGCGTCCCGCCGACCGCGCCGACGTCCAGGAACGGGTACGGGTACCAGCCGGTGGCCGCCCCGCGGGCGAACGTCCACGCGATCCACGCGAGCGGGTAGACGACCGCCCACACCGCGGTCGCGCCGCCGAACCGCGGTCGCGGCCCGACGAGCAGCCAGACCAGCCACGTGGTCACCGGGGCGACCGTGTGCAGCAGCAGGTCGGCCGTCCAGCCGCTCGGCGTCAGGCTCGCCGACCCGTCCGCGAGCACCGCGTGGTAGACCACGCCCGTCACGGCGATGCACAGCAGCGCGTCCAGGTGCAGCACCGCCGCCAGGCGTCCCGCGCGTGCCGGGCGCGCGACCAGCAGCACCGAGGCGGCGAGCACCAGCAGGTTCGACTGGATCGTGAAGTACGAGAACAGGCGCACCAGGCGCTCGGTGGTCGTCCCCGCGTCGCCGGGGCCCTCGACGAGCGCGCGGCCGACCTCGAGCGCGAGGCCGCCGCCGGACGCCAGCGCCGGCACCGCGTGCAGCAGCCGTGCGAGCGCGGGCGCGCGGCCCCCGGGTGCGGGGGCGGCTCCGTCGGCGCGCGCGGTCACGGCACGGGCCTCAGGGCATCCGGCCGACGTGCGCCATGGCCTGCCGCAGCAGGAGGCCCTGCCCGCCGTTCATCTCCACCTGCACCTGCTCGCTGCACGCCTCCTCGGGCGTCAGCCACGCCAGGTCGAGCGCGTCCTGCTGCGGCCGGCAGTCGCCGGTCACGGGGACGACGTACGCCAGCGACACCGCGTGCTGCCGGGGGTCGTGGTACGGCGTCACCCCCGGCGTCGGGAAGTACTCGGCCACGGTGAACGGCTGGGGCGTCGGCGGGACCTGCGGCAGGGCGACCGGCCCGAGGTCCTTCTCGATGTGCCGCAGCAGCGCGTCGCGCACCCGCTCGTGGTACATCACGCGGCCCGACACGAGCGCGCGCGACATCACGCCCTCCGGGGTCACGCGCAGCAGCAGGCCCACGGCGACGACGTCGCCCGACTCGTCCACCCGCACCGGCACGGCGTCGACATACAGCAGGGGCAGCGACCGTCGGGCGGCCGCGATGCCCTCGGGGCTCAGCCAGCCGGCGGGGCGCTCGGGCTCGCGGGGCAGGTCGGCGGTGTCGGTCACCCGGCAGTTGTACCCCGCAGGCACCCGGGCGCACACCCCGACGCGCGGACGGCCCGGGCGGCGGACCCGCGCGCGGGCGTCCGGGGCTCCGGGAATACTGGGCGGGGTCCGGGCGCTCTACTGGCGTCAAACCGACAACAGGAGGCGACTGATGGCCACGACCGAGCTGACGGCCGACACCATCCAGAAGACGATCAGCGAGAACGACATCGTCCTGGTGGACTTCTGGGCCGACTGGTGCGGTCCCTGCAAGCGCTTCGGACCGATCTTCGAGCAGTCGTCGGAGCAGCACCCCGACGTCGTGCACGCCAAGGTCGACACCGAGGCCGAGCAGCAGCTGGCTGCCGAGCTGCAGATCACGTCGATCCCGACCCTGATGGCGTTCCGTGAGGGCGTCCTCGTGTTCAACCAGGCGGGTGCCCTCCCGGCGCCGGCCCTGGAGCAGGTCGTCGACGCGGTGAAGGCGCTGGACATGGACGACGTCCGCGCCCAGATCGCGGCCGCAGGGGCTGCGCAGAGCTGAACCACCCGACGACGCCCCCGTGCACCACGTGCACGGGGGCGTCGTCGCGTCCCGGCGCGGTCCGAAGCCCGGAGGTCAGTGCCGGAACTGCGCGACGCGGGCCCGCAGGTCCTGCGCCATCCGTGCGAGGTCGGCGACCGACGCGCTCATCCCGCCGAGCACGGTCGAGCTCTCGCGGGCGCTGTCCGCGACGGCCGTGATCGTCGAGGCGATCTCACCGGACCCCGCCGCGGCGTCGCCGACGGAGCGCGACATCTCCGCCGTCGTGGCCGTCTGCTCCTCGACCGCCGACGCGATGGTGGTCTGGTAGTCGTCGATCCGGGCGATGACCTGGGCGATCTGCGCGATGGCGGCGACCGCGCCGTCCGTGTCCTGCTGGATCGCCTCGACCCGCCGGGCGATGTCCTCGGTGGCCTTGGCGGTCTCCTGCGCGAGCTCCTTGACCTCACCCGCCACGACCGCGAAGCCCTTGCCGGCCTCGCCGGCGCGGGCGGCCTCGATGGTCGCGTTGAGGGCCAGCAGGTTGGTCTGCTCCGCGATCGTCGTGATGACCTTCACGACGTTCCCGATCTCCTGCGACGACGCGCCGAGACGGCTGACCTGCGCGTTCGTCGCCGCGGCGGCGTCCGTGGCCTGCCCGGCGACCTTCGCGGCCTCCGCGGCGTTGCGTGCGATCTCGCGGATGGAGGAGCCCATCTGCTCCGCCCCCGCGGCCACCGACTGCACGTGGGTGTTCACCTGGGCGGCCGACGACGCGACGACACCGGCGCGCTCGGCCGTGCCGTCCGCCTCGGCCACGACCTGCTGCGCGGCCCCCGCGAGGGTGCCCGCCGCGTCGGCGACCGCTCGCGCGGTGTCGTCGATGCGGCTCACGGTCGTGCGCAGCGCCTCGGTCGCCCGGTCCAGCGCCTGCGCCGTACGGCCGATCTCGTCCGGCCCGTCGTCGTCCGTCCGCCCGGTCAGGTCGCCCGCGGCGATGGCCTGCGCGGCGCCTTGGAGCCGCTGCATCCGCCGGCTCAGCCGCCGCGCGACCACCACGGCGACGAGCGTGGGCACGATCGCGGCGACCGCCAGGGCCACGAACTCGATCCGCACGCTGAGGTCGCCCGCCGCGGTCGCGGCGTGCGAGGCGTCCCCGGCGAGCCCGCCCTGCAGCGTGATGAGGTCGTCGACCCGCTGCACGGCCTCCCGCGCGGCGGTCTCCGCGCCCTGGCTGGACGCCACCAGGCCGCTGAACGTGGTCAGGGCCGCCTGGACGCCCTCGACGGCGTCCGCCTGCTCGGCGGTCAGGTGCGGCAGCGCCGCGTACTCGTCCAGCGCAGCCGCCGCGGCGTCGAGCGCCGTCGCGCGGTCCGGCTCCAGCGACGAGGCGCGGAACGGGTCGCCGTTGCCGAGGGCGTCCTGCATGTCGGCCCCCAGCTGCTGCGCCCGGCCGAGCTCGGTCCGCACCTCGCTGGCCAGCACCATCCCCGCGACGTGGTCGGAGTACATCCGCTCCGTGCGGGCGGTGCTCTGCCAGAGCGTGAGGATCGACACCCAGCCGAGCAGCCCCGTCATCCCGACCGCCACCGAGACCGTCAGCAGGATCTTGCCGGTGAAGCCGAGCCCGCGCCGGTGGCCGCCCGCGGCTCGTGGCCCCCGCCGGTCCGGCGCGGTGGTGGGCGCGTGCGCCTCCCGCACGTCGGGCGTGTCCGGGCCACTGCCGGTCTCCTCGTCCGCCCCGGCCACCCGGTCGGTCGTCGTCGTCATCCCCGGCCTCTCCTCGTCGCACCGCAGGCGCCATCACCCGCGAGGGATGCACCACACCCCGTCGTCCTGGTCGCGCGGGTGAGAGGAGAACTGAGGAACCGCGACACGGCTCACCCGGTCGCCGCGTGCGCGGGTGCCCCGGGCGGGTGAGGCGCCGTGCGCGCGGGTGAACGGGGGGGGCGGGGCGCGCGGCAGCGTTGACCAGCGCCGTCGGTGCGGGAGGCGGGAGTCGAACCCGCACGCCCTCTCGGGCACCAGGACCTAAACCTGGCGTGGCTGCCGTTTCACCACTCCCGCGTCGGCCCGGTCACTCTGCCAGAGCGCCGGGCCGCGGCGTCAGTCGATGCCGAGGTCGCGGCGCAGCTTCGCGACGTGACCGGTCGCCTTGACGTTGTACCGGGCGAGCTCGACGACGCCCTGCGGGTCGACGACCACCGTCGAGCGGATGACGCCCGTGACCGTCTTGCCGTACAGGGTCTTCTCGCCCCACGCCCCCCAGGCCTCCAGCACCTGGCGGTCCGGGTCGGACGCCAGGGGGAACGTCAGCGACTCGGCCTCCGCGAAGCGGGCGAGCGCCTCGACGCCGTCCGGGGAGACGCCCACCACGCGGTAGCCGTGGGACTGCAGCGACGCGAGCGAGTCGCGGAAGTCGCAGGCCTGGGTGGTGCAGCCCGGCGTCCCGGCGGCGGGGTAGAAGTACACGACGACGTGCTCCCCGTGCAGGTCGGACAGCGTCACCGAGCCGCCGTCCGCGGTCGGGAGGGTGAAGTCGGGCGCGGTGTCGCCGGGGGCGAGGCGGGGCATGGTCGTCTCCTGCGTCTGCGGGCTGCCCGGGCGGGTGCCCGGCGCCGTCAGCGTACGACGCGCGCGGGGTACCGTCTGCCGGGTGAGTGCACAGCGTCCCGAGGCCGCCGCGGCCCGTCCCGAGCTGCCGATCCGCATGCTGAACGACCGCCTGCTCGTGCAGCTCGACGCCGACGCCTCGGAGCGCCGCTCGACTGCCGGCATCGTGATCCCCGCCACCGCCGCGGTGGGCAAGCGCCTGACGTGGGGCGCGGTGGTCGCGGTCGGGCAGCACGTGCGCCAGGTGGCGGTCGGGGACCGGGTGCTGTTCGACCCGGACGAGCGCGCGGAGGTCGAGCTGGAGGCGCGCACGTACCTGCTGCTCCGCGAGAAGGACGTGCACGCGGTGGCCGAGCCGCGCGGTGACGGCCAGGGGACCGGCCTGTACCTCTGAGCAGCGCGGACCCCGCCGTGGCGGCCCTGTTGCGCGGGCCCGAGGGGGGTGTTCCCATGGTCGTCTGGAGCGACCGGGGGAGAGGCCGTGGAGCACGACGAGGGGCGGCCGCAGGAGCAGCCGCAGGACCGCCGACCCGAGGACGGTGACGGGCCGGCCGAGCCGCCGGCGGTCACCGAGGACGCGGCGGGGACGGTGATGGAGCTGCTCGCCGAGCACGTGCCCCTGACCCTGCTCGCCGACCTCGCGGTGGCCGAGCCCCGCTCCGAGGCGATCCTGCGCGCCGAGGGGCTGCCCGAGGACGCGTGGTGGGTCGAGCCGCGCGCGGACGACGCCGGTGCGGGCGACGCCGGTGCGGGCGACGCAGCCGGGGACGAGCCGGGTGCCGGACCGGGCGCCGACGACGAGCTCCCGGTGGACCCGGACGCCGCGTCCGGCCCCCTGCCGGAGGGCCTGCGGCCGGCGTGAGCCCAGGTCAGCCGTGACGTGCACCACAACGGCCGCCCGGGGCGGGAGCGGATTCGCGTCCGGCGGCGGGGCGGTGCTAACGTTCTCAACCGCGCGCCATTAGCTCAATTGGCAGAGCAGCTGACTCTTAATCAGCGGGTTCGGGGTTCGAGTCCCTGATGGCGCACAGGAAGAGGCCCCGTCCGGTGAGATCCGGACGGGGCCTCCTGCATGTCCCCGCCGTGCTCACGGTTGCCGACGGCGGTTGCCGGTGGCGGGTGCCGCCGACCGGTTGCGGGGCCGGGCGCCGAGCCCGCCCTCGCGTCCGGCGTCCTGACATCCGGCGCCGGGCGTCGGGCGCGGGGCGCCGGCGTCCGGGACCGCCGCGCCGGCGTCCGAGACGGCCGCCCGGTTCGCCCACGGTGCGCCCCGTCCCGTCGCTACGCTGAGACGCACCCGGCGCGGGAGCGCTCCCACGCCGCTGACCTCGAAGGAGAGCGTCCGGTGCCGTCCACGACCCCGCCCACCCCTGCCCTCGCCGACCTGCTGGCGCGGGGAGGCCCCGTCCTCGACCGCCGGACCGTCCTGGGCCTGGGGGCCGCCGCGGGCGTCGCGCTGCTCGGTGCCTGCTCGGCCGGTCCGGGCCCGTCGCCGTCCGCCTCGCCCACCGCCTGGGCGCCCCCCGCGGAGCCGCTGCGGTTCCCCACCGGCTACACCTGGGGCGCCGCCACGTCCGCGTTCCAGGTCGAGGGCTCCACGACCGCCGACGGGCGCGGGCCGTCGGTCTGGGACACGTTCTGCGCGACGCCGGGCAAGGTGAAGGGCGGGGCGACGGGGGACCCGGGCGCCGACGTGTACCGGCGGTGGGCGGACGACATCCGGCTCATGTCCGAGCTCGGCATCGGGTCCTACCGGTTCTCGGTCGCGTGGCCGCGCATCCAGCCGACCGGGACGGGTGCGGTGAACCCGGCGGGGCTCGACTGGTACCGACGGTTCGTCGACGGCCTGGTCGACGCCGGCATCCGGCCCGCGATCACGCTGTTCCACTGGGACCTGCCGCAGGCCCTCCAGGACGCGGGCGGGTGGGCGCAGCGGGACACGGCCGCGCGGTTCGCGGACTACGCCGGGATCGTGGTCGACGCGCTCGGCGACGTGGACGCCGACTGGTTCACGATCAACGAGCCCAAGACGCACGCGTACGTCGGCCACTGGTACGGCGCGCAGGCGCCCGGCCTCCACGACCCCGCGACGGCGGTGGCGGCGGTGCACCACCAGCTGCTGGCGCACGGGCTGGCGGTCCGGCGGTTCCGGGAGAGCGGGGCGCGGGGCCGGATCGGGATCGCGCTGAACCTGCTGCCCGTGTACCCGCTGGAGGGCGCCGACGAGGCCGCGGCGCGGGTGGACGCCCGGGAGAACCGGCTGTTCCTCGACGCGGTGCTGCGGGGGTCCTACCCGCAGGACGCGATCGGGCCGGAGCCCGGTCAGGTCCCGGCCGACCCCGACGCGTTCGCCGCCCTCGTGCAGGACGGGGACCTCGAGGTGATCAGCACGCCGGCGGACCTGCTGGCCGTCCAGTACTACGGGGTCACCGGGGTGGGCGTCACCGGCGAGCAGGTCGAGATCCACCCGACGTCGGCGGCGACGTGGCAGCAGGTCTGGCCGGAGGGCCTGTACGACCTGCTGGTGCGGCTGCGGGACGAGTACCCCGCGATCCCCCTGCTGCTCACCGAGAACGGCATCCCCGACGAGTCGCCGGAGCTCACCACCGACGACCCGTACCGGACGGAGTACCTGCGCACCCACATGCAGCAGGCCGCGCGGGCGATCGCCGACGGGGTGCCGCTCGAGGCGCACTACGTCTGGTCGTTCCTCGACAACTTCGAGTGGGGGGAGGGGTACGAGCAGCGCTGGGGCATCGTGGGCGTCGACTTCGACACCCAGGAGCGCGTGCCCAAGGACAGCTTCCGGTTCTACCAGCGGGTCATCGCGGACAACGCGGTGGCACCGGGCTGAGCGCCGGCACCGGGGGCGAGGTCCCGGCCCGGGTCAGTCGGCGTCGGGGGTGCGCGCCCGCCCCGCGTGGGCCCGGACGTCGTCCGCGAGCTGCTGCGCCTGCGCGTGGACGAGCATCCGCAGCACGTCGTACCGGCGTGCCACCTCGGCGTCCGTGGCGTCGCCGTCGCGGGCGGCGACCCACTCGCGCTTCGCGGCGCGGACATCGGCATCGGTCACGTCGATCCGCCACTCGTCCCGTTCCATGGGACAAAGGTCCCACCACTCGGCGGCTCACCACAGGGGGACGGACGGGTTTCACCCGGGTGCATCCACCCGGAACCGTCACGTCACCCCATCGGCGGCCGACGCGCCCGGCCCGGGTCGACCTGCCGACCGGCGCGGACCGGGCCACGATGGAGCCGCACGCCGCGACCCGCTCTGCCTCGTCGCGGCGGCGGCACCCGCGGGCCGGCCACCTGCCGCGTCGCGGGCGACCCGACCGCGCACGCCAGGGAACGGAGCGAGCACATGACCGAGAGCCCCCAGGACCCCGGGACCGCAGGAGCCGGCGACACCACCGTCACGTACGACGTGGTCGTCATCGGCGCCGGAGCGGTCGGGGAGAACGCCGCGGACCGTGCCGGTCGGCTCGGGCTGACCGTCGCGGTCGTCGAGCACGAGCTCGTCGGCGGCGAGTGCTCCTACTGGGCGTGCATGCCGTCGAAGGCGCTCCTGCGCCCCGGTGCCGTCCTCGCGGCGGCGCGGGCGGTGCCCGGCGCCGCGGAGCTCGTGACCGGCACGCCCGACCCGGCGCAGGTGCTGGCCCGCCGCGACGTCTTCACCTCGCACTGGGACGACCACGGGCAGGTCGAGTGGCTGGACTCCGCGGGCATCGCGCTGGTGCGCGGCACCGCACGGTTCACCGGTCCGCGGGAGCTGCTCGTCGAGAGCGAGGAGGGAGACGTCCGGGTGATCGCCCGGCACGCCGTCGTCGTCGCCACCGGCAGCGAGCCGGTGATCCCTCCCGTCCCGGGTCTGGCGGAGTCCGCCCCCTGGACGTCGCGGGAGGCCACGGCCGTGCAGGACGTGCCCGAGCGGCTCGCGATCCTCGGGGGCGGCGTGGTGGGCGTGGAGATGGCGGTGGCGTACCGGGACCTCGGGGCCGCCGTGACGCTGCTGGTCCGCGGCGACCGGGTGCTCACCGGCGCGGAGCCGTTCGCGGCGGACGAGGTCGCGGCCGGTCTCCGCGACCTCGGCGTCGACCTGCGGCTCGGCACGGCGGTGACGGCGGTGCGCCGGGACGAGGACGGCGTGCACGTCGCCACCACCGGCCCGCAGGGCGAGGAGGAGGTGCACGCCGACGAGCTGCTGGTCGCGACCGGGCGCCGCCCGCGCACGGCGGACCTGGGGCTCGACGTCCTCGGGCTCGAGCCCGGCGCGCCGCTGGCCGTCGACGACGCGCTGGAGGTCACCGGGGTCGAGGGGGGCTGGCTGTTCGCGGTCGGGGACGTCACGGGACGCACCGCGACCACCCACCAGGGCAAGTACGACGCGCGCGTGGCGGGTGATGTGGTCGCCGCGCGGTTCTCCGACGGGCACGCGGACGCCGAGCGGGACGCCGGGCCGTGGACGCGCTACCGGGCCAGCGCGGACGCCGCCGCGGTGCCGCAGGTGGTGTTCACGCGCCCCGAGGTGGCGTGGGTCGGGCGGACCGAGCAGCAGGCGCGGGACGCGGGTCTGCGCGTCCGGGCCGTCTCGTACCCGATCGGCTCGGTGGCGGGCGCCTCCGTCGCGGCCGACGGCTACAGCGGGACCGCGCACCTGGTGCTCGACGAGGACCGCGGTGTCGTCGTGGGGGCCACGTTCACCGGGCCCGACGCGGCGGAGGTGCTGCACGCCGCGACGATCGCGGTCGTGGGGGAGGTGCCGCTCGACCGGCTCTGGCACGCTGTCCCGGCGTACCCCACCGTCAGCGAGCTGTGGCTGCGGCTGCTGGAGACCGCCGGTCTCTGAGCCGGCGACCCGCGCCGGACGCGCCGACGGCCCGGCAGGAGAACTCCTCCTGCCGGGCCGTCGGTCGCGAGCGGTCGGGCGACGCCGGGCGCGGTGCCCGCCGCCGCCCGCCCGCTGCGGTCAGCTCGCGAGCGAGCCGTCGCTGGACAGGACGAGGCCGATCGACGCCTCGCCCTGACGCACGGCGTCCCCGATGAGGCCGAAGTCGTACGAGCGGAACTCGCTGAAGCTCAGCCCGTACGTCTCCTCCAGGCCCGGCTGGCAGAACGGCCGCTCCGGGCACTCGGCAGGCCCGGCGAGCACGAGACCGCCGCCGCAGGCCGTCGCCAGGTCGGACAGCGTGGTCACGCCGTGCTCGTCGGCGAACGCGCTCGTCACGGCGAACGCGTTCTGGTCCTGGGCGGCGGAGACCGCCCCGAACGTCAGACCGGCGTCCGCACCCAGCGCGGTCAGGGCCTCGACGGTCGCGTCGGGGTCGGCGCTCGCGACCGGCTCGGCGTCCGGGCCGTTGGCCGAGGCGTTGAGGAACTCCGCGAGCGTCGCGGCGTACTCCGGGGTCAGCGTGATCTGGCCGCTCTCGAGCGCCGGCAGGTAGGTCTCCCGGTTCCCGATCGTCTGCACCTCGGCGGTGTAGCCGGCCGAGCGCAGCACCGCGGCGTAGATCTCGCCGAGCGTCGCGCTCTCGGAGAAGTTCGCGGCACCGACGACGACGCTCTTGCCGGCGCCCGCCGCGTCGTCGTCGGCCGCCAGGCCCTCGTCCTCGACGAACTGCGCGGCGGCCTCGGAGGAGGTCTGCCGGTCGATGTCGACGGCCTTGTTGAGGGCGATGAGCTTGTCGGTGTCGAGGGCCTCGGAGACGGTGTCGAGCAGCGGGACCAGGCCCGGGTCCGCCTCGGCGGCTGCCGCGTTCACGGCCGGGATCACGTTGTCGGCGTTCTGCAGGCCCTTGTCGTCCTCGAGCACGACGAGCTGGTCGCCCGCGACGGGCTCGCAGACCGCGCCGGACGCGTCGGAGCCGGAGGTGGGGTCGGCGCTGCCGCCGCCCGAGCCCGGGTCGCCGCAGGCGGCGACCAGGAGCAGGAGCCCGGCCGCCGCGGCCGGGAGCGTGGATCGGCGGAGGTTCATGTGCGTTCCTCTGTTCTCGGGATGGGGGCACACGGTCGGGGTCGCGGTCGTCCGGCGCCGTCGTCCGGCGTCGGGACCGCGGAGGGCGCGCGGAGCGCGCCGTTCATGGAACCGGTGAACACGGGCACCGGCAACCGCTGGGGGCGCCGGGCGGTCACGAGGGCCTCCCGGCGACGTGGCCGGCCACCCCGGCGGTGGACGCGCGGGCGGGGTCCGCCGCGCCCGTCGCTCCCGGGCCGGCGGTCGGGACCGGGTCGGCGGAGCCGGACGAGCCGCCCGACCCGTGCCCCCCGGAGCGACCCCGGGCCGCACGCCGCCGGGCGGAGGCGCGCATCGGCTCGGGCGTGGCGGCGTGCTGCGCGAGGGCCAGCACCCCCTCCACCAGCAGGCAGAGCCCGGCGACGAGCACCGCGCCCGCGACGACCTGGCCGTACCGCTGCAGCGCCATGCCCTCGACGATCACCGAACCGAGGCTGGTGCCGCCCACGAGCGCGGCCAGCGGGACGGTGGCGAGCACCTGGGTGGCGGCGGTGCGCAGCCCGGCCCCGACGAGCGGCAGCGCGAGCGGCAGCTCGACGAGGGCGAGCGAGCGGGCGCCCGACATGCCCATGCCGCGGGCGGCCTCGCGCACGTCCGCGTCGACCTCCATGAGCCCGGTGAAGGTGTTGGACAGGATGGGCGGGACGGCGAACACCGCGACGGCGAGGATCGTCGCGCCGGCGCCGAAGAGGCCGCTCGCGGCGAAGATCGTCAGCAGGGCGAACGTCGGCAGGGCGCGCGAGGTGTTGGCCAGCACGACGGTGAGGACCCCGCCGCGGCGCCGGTGGCCGAGCCAGACGCCCGCGGGCAGCGCGACGACGGCGGCCAGCAGCACGGCGAGCGCGCTGATCCGCAGGTGCTCCGCGGTCAGCGCCAGCACGCCCCGGCGCCCCGTCCAGTTCAGCGGGTCGTTGAGCCACGCGACCGCGTCCTGCAGCACGTCCACGCTCAGGCCTCCCGTCCGCGCGCCCACGGCGTCACCGCGCGCCCGATCAGCCACAGCACGAGGTCGAGCACCAGCGCCAGCGCGAGGCACAGCAGCGTCGCCGTGAGGATCTCCGCGTGGTACTTGTTGTTGCGGAAGCCCCGGAACATGAGGTTGCCGAGCCCGCCGTAGCCGACGACCACGCCGACCGTGACGAGCGCCACGGTGGTCACCGTCGCGAGCCGGATCCCGGTGGCGATCGCGGGGAGGGCGTTGGGCAGCTCGACGGTCAGCAGCAGGCGCAGCCGCCCGTAGCCGAGGCCGCGCGCCGCGTCGCGGACGCTGTCGTCCACGCCGGCGAGCCCCACCAGCACGTTGCGCACGAGCACCAGCAGCGCGTACAGCACGAGGCCGACGAGCACCGGGGTGCGGCCGATCCCGGTCCACGGCACCAGCACCGTGAACAGGGCGAGCGACGGGATCGTGTAGAGCACGCCGGTGGTGCCGACGACCGGTGCGGCGAGCCGCGGGCGCAGGTGGGCGAGCATCCCGAGCGGCAGGGCGATGAGGCACGCGATGAGCACCGCCTGCACGGTGAGGCCGGCGTGCTGCTCGAGCGCCCGGCTGATGTCGCCCCAGTTGCGCTGCACGTACTCCCACGACAGCCACGGGTTCGCAGCCGGGTCGCCCGCGGCGGCGGCGCGCGCCACGGTGGTGGCCGTCGGGTGTCCAGTCACCTGCGTGACGCTACCCGGGAGGTCCGACACGCGCGGCCCGGGACGCCACCCCGGTGGGCGGCGGCGCCGGGGACGGTGTCGCCGGGGGAGGGCTCCGCGCGGCGGCTGTCGGCGGGCCCGGATAGCGTGGTGCGCATGGCGACGGCGATCGGGTTCGAGCACGTGCGCAAGGAGTACCCGGACGGCACGGTGGCCGTCGGGGACCTCTCGCTGGAGGTGCGCGAGCACGAGCTCCTCGCGCTCGTCGGGCCCTCGGGCTGCGGCAAGTCCACGACGCTGCGGATGGCGAACCGCCTGGTGGAGCCGTCCTCGGGCCGCATCCTGCTCGACGGCGAGGACGTCACCGACGTCGACGCGGTGGGCCTGCGCCGCCGCATCGGCTACGTCATCCAGAACGTCGGGCTGTTCCCGCACCGCACGGTCGCGCAGAACGTCGGCACCGTCCCGCGCCTGCTCGGGTGGGACCGCGCGCGCACCCGCGCGCGCACGGCGGAGCTGCTCGAGCTCGTCGGGCTGGAGCCCGGCCGGTACGCGCGCCGCTACCCGCACGAGCTGTCCGGCGGGGAGCGGCAGCGCGTCGGCGTCGCGCGGGCGCTGGCGACGGATCCGCCGGTGCTCCTCATGGACGAGCCGTTCGGGGCGGTCGACCCGGTGGGCAGGCGCCGGCTCCAGACGGAGTTCCGCCGCATCCAGCAGGAGCTCGGCACGACCGTGATGCTCGTCACGCACGACGTCGACGAGGCGGTGCGGCTCGCCGACCGGGTGGCGGTCCTCAGCCGCGGGGGGCGCCTGGAGCAGCTCTCCGACCCCGTGCGCCTGCTCGCCGCGCCCGCGTCCGCCGCCGTGGCGGACCTCGTGGGTACCGGTGCGGCGGTCCGTCTGCTGTCGCTCGGGACGGTCGAGCGGCGTGACGTCCGGCCGCTGCACGGGTCGGCGGAGGGCACCGGGACCGGTGCCCCGTCCGTCCGGCTCGGCGACCCCCTGGACGCCGCGTTCGCCGCGCTGGCGGCGGAGCCGTCCGGGCGCGTCCCGGTCCACGCGCCGGACGGCGGCGGCGCCGTCGGGGAGCTGGACGCCGCGGGGCTGCTCGCCGCGCTGCACCGCCTGGTGGACGACGCGCAGGAGCGCGCGACCGGCACGGTCGAACCGGAGCCGTCCGCAGGGGTGCGTGGGTAGTCTGCCGAGGGTGAGCACACGGATCGCCCTGGCCACCTGCGCCGCCCTGCCGGACCTCGACCCGGACGACGCGCCGCTGGTCGCCGCGCTCCGGGAGCGCGGCCTCGAGGTCGAGTCGCCCGTCTGGAACGCCGCCGACGTCGACTGGTCGTCGTACGACGCCGTCGTCGTCCGCTCGACGTGGGACTACACCGAGCGCCCGCGGGACTTCCGCTGGTGGGCGCAGCGCGTCAGCCAGTCCTCCCGCCTCATCAACCCCGCGCAGGTGCTGACCTGGAACATCGACAAGATCTACCAGCGCGCGATGGAGGCGGCGGGCCTGCCGATCGTCCCGACCATCTGGATGGACCCGGCGCGCAACTTCGACGCCCGCGCGATCCACACCCGGTTCCCGGCGTTCGGCGAGTTCGTCATCAAGCCGACCATCAGCGCCGGCTCCCGCGACACGGGGCGGTACGACGCCAGCCAGACGCCGTCGCGGGCCCTGGCGATCCAGCACGTGAAGCACCTGCTGGACGCCGGGCGCCACGTCATGGTGCAGCGGTACCTCAAGCAGGTCGACACGGTGGGGGAGACCGCCCTCGTGTACTTCGACGGCGAGCTCAGCCACGCCGTGCGCAAGGCGCCGCTGCTGGAGGGCCCGTACCGCGAGGGCGACACGGACGGCGTGCTGTACAAGGAGGAGGTCATGGCGCCCCGCGAGGCCTCCGAGGCGGAGCTGGCGCTGGGCCGGCGCGTCGTCGACGCGCTGCCCGAGCTGGTGCCGGGCGTGGAGCAGCCCCTGGCCTACACCCGCGTCGACCTCATCCCCGACGACCAGGGGAACCCCGTGGTGCTGGAGCTGGAGCTCATCGAGCCCTCGTTCTTCTTCGCGCAGGCGCCCGAGGCCGTGCAGCGGTTCGTGGACGCGGTGGTCCGGCGGCTCTAGGCGCGCGGCACCGGGCGTCCGCCCGGCCCGAGCGCGGCGTCAGGCCGGGTCGGGAGCCGGCTCCGGCGCCGGCTCCGCAGCGACCGCGGACGCCGTCGGGCGCGCCACCCGGACCAGCGCGACGACGAGCCCGGCGCCGCAGACCGGGACCGCCGCGAGCACGAGCACCGTGAGGGCCGGCGGCAGCGGGGACCAGGCCCCGAGCGCGGCGAGCCGTCCGAGGAGCCCGCTGCCGGCCCAGTGGAAGTCCAGCACCTTCAGCATGGCGGACCCGGTGAACGCGAGCGCGGCGCAGCCGAGCACCACCGGCAGGCGGGAGACCCACGTCCGGGGCAGCAGCGCGGTCGCGCCGAGCGCCGCCGCGACGGCCATCCCGGTGAGGGTCGGGAACAGGTACCGGCCCTGGAGCCCGCGCGGGGCACCGGTCGCCAGGTACAGCGTCCAGGTGGACTGCAGGAGGATGAGCACGTTCAGCACGAACGGCGTCACCAGGAGCCACCCGTCGACCCGCCGGGCGTCCCACGTGCGACGGCGCACCAGGACGACCGCGACGGCGGCGAGCGCGAGCACGCTGAGCGTCGTCGTGAACCACAGCGGGTAGGGCTGGACCGAGGCCTCGGAGACGCTCGCGGCGTCGCCGGGCTTGATCGACAGGGCCGCCCAGAACCGGGAGACCATGAGGACGAACGCGTCGTGCGCGTAGCGCGGCCACGCCTCCGCGGCCTCCAGCGGTTCCGCGAGGCGCCGGAGGTGGCCGGCGGGCTGGAGCGTGCCGTACCGCAGGAGGTTCGCGATCCACCACCACCCGCCGAGCGCGGCCGTGGCCCCGGCCGTGACCAGCGCGGCGGCGGCGCGTCCGGGGGACCGGGTGCGCCGCCACCCGATGACGTACGCCAGCACGACGACCGGCACGAACAGCAGGGCCCACGCCTTGGTGAGCAGGCCCACGGCGAGGGCCAGCCCCGTCCAGACGGCGGTGCGCAGGCGCAGGTCGCCCCGGGAGGCGAGCACCGCTCCGAGCGTCACGGTGGCGCAGGTCGCCACGAGCAGGTTGTCGTTGTTGACGGCCGCACCCAGCGCGCCGAGCTGCGGGACGGCGAGCGGGGCGAGGGCGGCGGTCACGATCACGGCCCGGTTGCGGGTCAGCGCCCGGGCGGTGGCGGCGGCGAGCAGGGGCAGCGGGGTCAGCGCGAGGACGTTGAGCAGCCGCAGGACCCAGACCTCGAGGTCGTACGGCGTCGAGTCGGGCAGCGCGGCGGTGACGACGCCGAGCAGCACGTAGTAGCCCGGTGGGTGCTGCCCCATGTTGCTGAGCTCGGGCCCGAACCCCGGCGGGGCGAGCTCGTCGAACGACGGGCGGTCCGCGCGCGGCACCGCGTCGCCCCGGAGCAGCGCGGGATAGCCGTCGCGCCGGGCCAGCTCCTCGGCGGCGTCCGTCTGCGCCCAGGCGTAGAGCTCCTTGAACCCCGGCCACTCCCGCGTCTGCTCCCAGGCGAGGGACGCGCCCACGTGGCTCGGTTCGTCGGCCGACCGGAACGTCGGCAGCAGCACCGACCAGCACAGCAGCACGGCGAACCAGGTCGCGGTGACCGCCCACACGGCGCGGGGGAGCGGCTCCGGGCGGGCCGGGGGTCGCCGCTCGGCCTCCCGTCGCGCGCGACGGCCGACGGGCGCAGGGAGCTCGTCCTGCTGCGCCACGGTCACGTGCACGTCCTGTCTGGAGGGCGGGACCGCCGGCGGCGGGCGATCCGCGACGGACAGGGCGGCAGGCCGACGGCCTGCACGGTGGGGTGGCTAACGGGACTTGAACCCGCGACCCCCTGGACCACAACCAGGTGCTCTACCTACTGAGCTATAGCCACCATGCGGCCCCGGTTTCGCAGGGCCGACGAGAAGTGTACCGGTTCCCGCGGGGTCCTCAGGACGAGGACGTCGAGGCGCGGTGAGCGGCGGCCACGGAGGTCGCCTCGATGCGGGCGGCGACGGCCTTGGCGGCCTTCGAGTCGGGCCCCGGCTGCGGCACGAGCAGCGCCTCCCGGTAGTAGCGCAGCTCGTCCACGGACTCGAGGATGTCGGCCAGCGCCCGGTGCCCGCCGTGCTTCTGCGGCGAGGCGAAGTACACGCGCGGGTACCAGCGGCGGGCGAGCTCCTTGATCGACGACACGTCGACGACCCGGTAGTGCAGGTGCGCCACGAGCTCCGGCATGTCGCGGTCGAGGAACACCTTGTCGGTGCCGACGGAGTTGCCGGCCAACGGGGCCTTGCCCGGCTCCGGCACCCACTCGCGCACGTACGCGAGCACCTGCTCCTGCGCGTCCGCGAGGGTGGTACCGGTCGCGAGCGCGTCCAGCAGGCCGGAGGTCGTGTGCATCGTCCGGACGAAGTCGCCCATCTGCGCGAGCGCCTCCGGCGGCGGGGCGATGACCACGTCGACGCCCTCGCCGAGGACGTTGAGCTCGGAGTCCGTGACGACCGCGGCGACCTCGACGAGCGCGTCCGCCACGGAGTCGAGCCCGGTCATCTCGCAGTCGATCCACACGATGCGGTCGGCGCTGCCGTTGCCGTTGCTGAGGGTGCTCACCCGCCCAGGGTACGGGCGGGCCCGCCGGACGGAGGTCCGGCGGGCCCGCC